>JAPPHP010000046.1:0-7960 GCA_028821035.1 Gammaproteobacteria bacterium
ATTGCCGTGGCGGCCGAGACCCGCAAACCCAACATCCTGCTGATCGTGGCCGACGACCTCGGCTACGCGGATGTCGGCTTCCACGGCGCCGAGGACATCCCGACGCCGCATCTCGACGCGCTCGCCGCCCGCGGCGTGCGGTTCTCGAACGGCTACGTGTCCAGCACGTGGTGCAGCCCGACCCGAGCGGGGCTGCTGACGGGTCGGTACCAGCAGCGTTTCGGCGTGCGTGGTCACGAGGGGACGCCCGACGAAGCGCTCTCCCTCGAGGAGACGACGATGGCGGATCGCCTGCGGGCCGCGGGCTACGTGACGGGCGTGATCGGCAAGTGGCACCTGGGCACCGGACCCGAGTTCCATCCCGTGGCGCGCGGGTTCGACGAGTTCTTCGGGTTCCTGCGGGGGGCGCACAACTTCTGGCCTGACGTGCCGTTCATTCTCTTTCCGGATCGGACGGGGCGGGGTCCGCTGATCCCGGATATCAGGCAGCGCGACATGGGGGGCCGGCAGATTCTCCGCGGTACCGAGCCCGTCGCGGAGGAGGCGTACCTCACGGACGCGTTCGGGCGCGAGGCGGTGTCGTTCATCGAACGCCACGAGTCGGACCCGTTCTTCCTCTACCTCTCCTTCAATGCCGTGCACACGCCGATGCAGGCGACGGTGGATCGGCTCGCGACGTTCGCCACGACCGCCCACCCCGTGCGGCGCGTCTACAACGCGATGACGCTCGCGATGGACGAGGCGATCGGCACCGTCTTCGATCAACTGCGACGCTCCGGGATCGAGGAGGACACGCTCGTCTTCTTCATCAGCGACAACGGCGGGCCGACCGTCCGGCGCTTCGCGTACAACGCGTCGGACAACAGCCCGCTTCGAGGGTCCAAGGGCTCGACGCTCGAAGGAGGTATCCGGGTGCCGTTCGTCGTGTCCTGGCCGGCCGGCCTGCCGTCCGGGACGCGGTATGACGAACCGGCGATCCAGCTCGACTTCCTGCCCACGGCGCTCGCGGCCGCGGGGGTTCCGGTCGCCCCTGAGTGGCGGCTCGACGGCGTCAACCTCCTGCCGTACCTGCGGGGAGAGACGTCGGGGCGGCCGCACGATCTGCTGTTCTGGCGCTCGATCCGGCAGATGGCGGTCCGTAGTGGCGACTGGAAGCTCGTCACTTACCAGGCGCGGTTCGACACGGGCGACATTGGGCTCGACGATCCGCTCGACCAGGTGACGCCACACCGGCTGTACAACCTGGCCCGGGACGTCGGCGAGACCGAGGACCTGTCGCGCCAGGAGCCCGAGCGCGTCGCCGAACTCCTGTCGCACTGGAACGACTGGAACGCGCGGATGCGCCCCCTCCCGTAAGCGCACGTCCAATCCGCTGCCGCCCCCACCGAGGAGCAAGACCGTGTCCGTACTCACTGCCCGGTTCCGCGCGACGGGGCCCCGGCAGGCGGTCTTCGCGCTGTGCTGCGCGGCGGCGGCCGCCGCGGCGGCGGACCGCAAGCCCAACATCCTGCTCATCGTGGCCGACGATCTCGGCTACGGGGACCTCGGATTCCAGGGCGGGTCGGACATCCCGACGCCGAGTCTCGACGCCCTCGCGTCCCGCGGAGTACGGTTCTCGAACGGGTACGTGTCCGGCACGTGGTGCGCCCCGACGCGCGCGGGGCTGCTCACCGGCAGATACCAGCAGCGTTTCGGCGCGCACGGTCACGAGGGCGTTTCCGACGATGCCCTCTCGCTCGAGGAAACCACCCTCGCGGACCACCTCAAGGCCGCGGGCTACGTGACCGGCGTCGTGGGCAAGTGGCACCTCGGCATTCCCCCGGAGTACCACCCGATGGAGCGCGGGTTCGACGAGTTCTTCGGCTTCGTGCGCGGCGGGCACAGCTTCTGGCCGGGCGTTCCCATCATCATCTTCCCGGATCGACAGGGCCACGGCCTGGATGTCATGACCGTCCCGGAGGGGCGCGCCACGCTCGACGGGCAGATCGTGCGCGGCAGGGAGTCGGTGGCCGAGCCGGCCTACCTGACGGACGCGTTCGGGCGGGAAGCGGTCTCCTTCATCGAGCGCCATGCGCCGGAGCCGTTCTTCCTCTTCCTCTCCTTCAACGCCCCGCATACGCCGATGCAGGCCTCGCTGGGCCGGCTCGGCCGGTTCATGAACACCTCCCACCCGGTGCGGCGGGTCTACAACGCCATGACCCTCGCGATGGATGAAGCGATCGGCGCCGTCTTCGAGCAACTGCGTCGCTCGGGGGTCGAGGAGGACACGCTCGTCTTCTTCATCAGCGACAACGGCGGGCCCACGGTCCACAAGTACGCGTACAACGCCTCGGACAACTCGCCGCTCCGAGGCTCGAAGGGCACGACGCTGGAGGGAGGCATCCGCGTCCCGTTCGTCGTGTCCTGGCCGCGCGGGCTGCCGTCCGGCGCGCGGTTCGACGAGCCGGCTATCCAGCTCGACATCCTGCCGACGGCGCTGGCGGCGGCGGGTATCCCGATCGATCCGGAGTGGCAACTGGACGGCGTCAATCTGCTCCCCTACCTCAAGGGAGAGGCGTCGGGGCCCCCGCACGAGGCCCTCTTCTGGCGGTCGTGGGGCCAGATGGCGGTCCGTAGCGGCGACTGGAAGCTCGTGAGTTACGTGGCGAAGATGGACGAGGGCGAGCTGCTGCTGCCGGAGCCGCGGGACGAGATGACGCCGCACCGTTTGTATGACCTCAGCCGCGATGTCGGCGAGACCGAAGATCTCTCGGAACGCGAGCCGGAGCGGGTGGCGGAGCTCCTGGCGTCGTGGGACGCGTGGAATGCCGCGATGCGTCCGGCGCTCCCCGTGTTGGGTCCTGGACGAAGTGCCGAGGATGTGTCCCGTGCAACGGCCCGGCAACAGGAACCCTAGCTTAGCTGGTTAAGCTGGCAGCCACGGGGCACGGGCGCCTTCACGGCTCCACCAGGCGGGCGTCGTGGAGCCGATAGACCACGCCCGTCTCACTCTCCCGCTGCGGTTCGAACCGCCCCTCGAGCACCACGGCGTCCCAGGACACCTCAATGCCCTCCGGGGCAAACACCTCCACGGTCCCCGCCGGTCCACCGGGTACGTGGAAGAAACAGCTTGGCGGGTTGGACGCGAGTAGAAACCGTCGCTGCTCGAGGTCCGCCTCCAGCGGCATCATGAAGCCCCACACCTTGACTGTCTGGCCGGCAAGCTCCGCGACCTCCGGCGGAAAGTCGGCGAACAGCGTCATGTCCCGGTACTGGACCCGGGCTCGCATCAGGTCCTCCCAGGGCACGCCGTCCTCCACTGCCGGAGGCATCGGGAATCCCGCTGCCCGCAGGCTGATGACGTTGACCAGGATCTCGGCGCTCGCTGCGCCGAACTCGATCTGGACACGGTCGCGGCCCAGGTTCATCTGCCCGCCGATCAGGGCAAACTCGACGACACCGCTTTCGTTGGTGGCAGTCTGCGACGAGACCTCGGCCGGCCCCAGCAACCGGCTCGTACCTTCAATCGAGAATGTGGGGACGGCGCCCTGGACCGGGCGGCCCGCTCCCGTTTCGAGCTGGACCGCGAGATAGGCGTAATCTCTCTCGAGCAGATCGACGACGTAACGCCCCTGTTCGTCCAGGTAGCCCGTCTCCGCCAGTACCTCGATCCGGACATCGGTCGCCTCGGCGGCGCTGACCGGCACGTTCGACGATCCCGGGGCCGACTCTGACCAGCCTGGCGGCGGCTCGGCCGCGAGCTCTGTCGGGGTCAGGCCGCCGGATGGCGTGGTGGCGCCGTCGTCTGGCGCCTGCGCATGGGCGAACGCGGCGATGGCGCAGACCGCGACGCTCGCCGCCCATGGGCGCACGGCGGACTCCCGGAAGCACTGCGCCATCATGCCTTCGCCAGCGTTGCGGCAACGTCCGTGCGGTACGCCTGGACCGCGGGCAGCGCCGCCGCCACGGCGCCCACGGCGAACAGGCCGAGGAGCAGCATCGTCTCGGCCGGTGTCCACGTCCAGCCGGTCAGGGCGACGCCGCGTGCGCTTTCCAGCCATCCACCGAGCAGTTCCATGGCCCCGTGACCGGCCAGGAATCCGAGCGCCACGCCGAATGCCGACAACAGCACCCCCTCCAGGATCAGGACCGAAAGCAGTTCCCAGCGGGTGGCGCCGAGGCAGCGAAGCATGGCCAGGTCGAAACGCCGGGCGCGGAGGGAACCGTAGAGTGCCGCGAACACCGAAAGCGCCGCGGTGACTATCAGCACCCACGAGAACGCCTCCAGCCCGTCGAACCCGATACCCACCAGCTGGAGGATCCGCGAGACCTCCACGGCCGGCGAAGCCGCCTGCAGGGACCCGCCCGCGTTCACGTCGCGGGGCAGCGTCATGGCCGCCAACGGCGATCGGTAGCGGATCAGCATGGCGGTGATCTCGCGATCGGCTTCCGGGTGGTGGTCGGCGTCGTGTTCGTGCTCGCCGTGGTCGGCCTCGTCGTCCGCGTGCGCATCCCGTTGCGCGGGGAGGTCGTCGTCGTGGAGGGTCCAGACGCTCTCCAGGGACGTCAGGATCAGGCGATCCAGCACCGTTCCGGTGGGTTCGAGCACGCCGACCACCCGATAGGGTCGTGAAGCGTGCGTGTGCCCGGCGTCGGCGAGGCCGTGCGCCCCGGCAAATCGCGATTCCACGTCGAGCCCGGTGGACTCCGCCGCTGCCGCCCCCACGACCGCTTCCATCGGTCGTTCCCAGAATCGCCCGGCGGCGAGGCCGGCCCCGTAGAGCGTGGCGTAGGCACTCGTCGTGCCCACGATGCGCAGTCCGCGAACGCTGTCCCCCAGCGACAGGGGGATGGCCGTCTCGACTCTTGGATCGTCGGCCCAGCGCTCGGCTTCTCGCTGTGCAATGTTCCCCGGCGGAACATCGGCGTGATAGACGGTCGAGAGCACGAGTTGCGTGGGGCTGCCTTGGGCGCCGAGCACGAGGTCGATGGCCCGGGCATCCCGGGAGAGCGTCTCGGAAAGCTGCGATCCGGCCAGGAGCAACAGGACGATGCTCGCGGTGCCAAGGCCCATCAGCACCACGTTCACCCCGGAGGTGAGCGGCGACAGCCCGAGGTTGGCCAGAGCGAGCCGGAGCCAGGTCATGCCGGCGTCGTCATCTCGAGTTCGTGTCCCAGGTGTCCCCGTACCCGCTGGTCATGGGTTACGACGAGCAGTGCGGCGCCCGCGGCCCGGGCCGACTCCCGCAACAGGGCGAGGGCCTGCTCCGCATGACGGTCGTCCAGCGCCGAGGTCGGTTCGTCGGCCATCAGCAGCTCGGGGCCGTGCACCAGGGCGCGTGCGATGGCGACCCGCTGTGCCTGCCCCTGGCTGAGCATCGACGGCCTGTGGCGTTCGAGGCCGGTCAGGTTGAGCCGGTCGAACAAGGCCTCGACGCGTGTCGGATCCATCGGGACTCTCGCCAGCCGTTGCGCGAGCAGCACGTTCTCGTGAACGGTCAGGGCCGGCAGGAGGTGCAGACGCTGGAACACGAGACCGAGGTGCCGTCCCCGGAAGCGGTCGAGGTCGCCGCCGCGCAGTTGCGAAAGGTCCCGCTCCAATATGCGGATCTCGCCGGAGCGCGGACGGATCAGTCCCGCCAGCAAGTGCAGGAATGTCGTCTTGCCGCACCCCGACGGGCCGATCACGGCCATGCTCTGCCCGCTTGCCAGTTGGCATCGGCCGATGTCCACGATCGTGCGCTCGCCGTGGGCGAAGCGGAGTTCGGTCACTTCGATGGCGAATGCCATAGGTCGTTCAGACGGCAACGGTCTCCGCAGAGGGGGAGAAGAAAGGTTATAACGTATCCCAGTCTCGCCTCGAACGCATGCGCGGGACGTTACATCCGCTCGACCGTCTGTCCTTCGACGGCAACACTGCGCCCTACCTGTCTTCGGCGAGGGCGGGCAGCTTCTCGAAATCAACAAGTTTATTGCCGTTAACAGGACCCTCGATAAAGCTGTTAATTGTGTTAATTTGCGCTCCGTGGACCGTTTGCGAAATCCGTACGCGCCGGGCGCCGGCCTCCAGCCGCCGGAGTTGGCGGGCCGAGACGCCCTGCTGGCGGACGCATCCACGGACATGGACCGAGTACTTGCAGGCCGTCCCGCCAAGGGCCGGATGCTGATCGGCTTGCGCGGCGTCGGCAAGACGGTCCTGCTGAACCGATTGCGTCTGGGGGCGGAAGGCAAGGGCTTCCAGACCCTGCAGATCGAGGCGCCGGAAGGCGCTTCCCTCCCGGCGCTGCTCACCCCCGAACTCCGCCACCTCGTCCATACCCTTGACCTGCGCCGCAGGGCCGGCCGGACTCTGAGGCAGGGGGCGAGCGCACTCGCCGGCTTCGCCAAGGCCTTCAAGGTCAACGTGGGGCCATTCGGGTTTGGCGTGGACCTGGCGCCGGGCGAAGCGGACAGCGGAGACATCGAGCAGGACCTGCCTCGTCTACTCGCCATCGTGGCGCAAGCCGCCGCCGACAGGAACACCGCCATTGCATTGTTCGTGGACGAGGTCCAGTACCTTGCCGCGGAAGAACTCGGGGCCGTCATCGTCGGCTGCCACGAGATTGCCCAACGCAACCTCCCCTTCCTGTTCGTCGGCGCCGGCCTGCCGCAGGTCGTCGCTCTTTCCGGCCGAGCCAAGTCATACGCCGAGCGCCTGTTCGACTACCCTTCGGTCGGCCCGCTCGACCCGGCGGACGCCCGTGCCGCGTTGCTGAAGCCGGCGCGCGCGGAGGGTGCCGACTTCGAGCCCGACGCCGTCGAGCTGATCCTGGCTGGCGCGCAGAACTATCCGTACTTCATTCAGGAGTGGGGCTTCCAGGTATGGAACGCCGCACCCGCAAGTCCCGTGACCCCGGGAATGGTGGAGACCGCCACGCCGGATGTGCTCGCGCATCTGGACGGCAACTTTTTCCGCGTGCGCTTCGATCGACTGACGCCCTTGGAGCAGAAGTACCTGCGCGCCATGGCGGAACTGGGCCCCGGACCGCACGCAACAGGTCAGATCGCCGCGACGCTCGGAGTCGGGACCGCCTCCGTGGCGAGCGTCCGCCAACGCCTGATCACGAAAGGCATGATCTGGAGCCAGCGCCATGGCGAGACGGCGTTCACCGTGCCTCTCTTTGATGGTTTCATGAAGCGGCAGATGCCGGAGCTGGTCCCGCACGTTCCCCAGCGTCGACGGGGCACCTGAGGGCCGCCGGAGGGGACAAGCTCGTCCCTACATCCGTTCTACCGTTTCGATCCCCAGCAGACCCAGCCCGCGCTGCAACGTCTCTGCCGTCAGCGCGCAGAGCCTGAGGCGGCTTGCGCGCGATTCGCCCGGCGCGTCGAGGACGGGGCACGCCTCGTAGAACTGCATGAAGCGGCTCGCGAGTTCGTAGAGATACGTGCAGAGGAGGTGCGGGAGGGCCTCGCTCGCGACCTGCTCGAGGGTCTCCTGGAAACGCAGCAGCAGCACCGCCAGCCGCCGTTCCTCGGGCTCCACGACGGCCGGTGCTGCCTCGAGACCTTCGGGCCGCACGCCGGCGCGCCGGAAGATGCTCTGGATCCGCGCGTAGGCGTACTGCAGGTAGGGCGCGGTGTTGCCGTCGAAGGAGAGCATCGTGTCCCAGTCGAAGACGTAGTCGCTCGTGCGGTTCTTCGAAAGGTCCGCGTACTTCACGGCGCCGATGCCCACCGCGCGGGCCACCCGGACGGCTTCGGCGCCGGTCAGGTCCGGGTTTTTCTCGGCGAGCAACGCGCGCGCGCGCTCTACCGCCTCGTCGAGCAGGTCGGCGAGCTTGACCACGCCGCCGGTCCGCGTCTTGAAGGGCCGGTTGTCCTGGCCGAGGATCGCGCCGAACGGGTGGTGCTCGAGGCTGCATGCCTCCGCTACGAACCCGGCCTTCCGCGCCACGGCGAAGAACTGGCGGAAGTGCAGGGACTGCCGCGCGTCGGTGAA
>JAPPHP010000046.1:8060-14932 GCA_028821035.1 Gammaproteobacteria bacterium
TCGTCGTCGGTGAGCGTGATCCCGAGGGTCTCGTACACCGCGCGGCAGTGAGACAGCGAGATGTCGATGAAGCGCCGCCAGTAATCCCGGACGGCCTCGTCGCCCCGCTGGAGGTCGACCACCGTGCGCCGTGCCCGGTCCGCGAAGGCCGTGTCCGCATCGAAGCGCTTGCGCGCCTCGGCGTAGAAGACCTCCAGGTCCTTCAGTTCCGCGGCGTACTCCTGACGGTCTTCCAGATGGGCCACGAGCATGCCGAACTGCGTGCCCCAGTCGCCGACGTGGTTCTGGCGGATCACGTCGTGGCCCAGCGCCTCCAGGATCCGCGCCATGGCGTCGCCGATAGTGGTGCGCAAGTGACCGACGTGCATCTCCTTGGCCAGATTCGGCGAGGAGTAGTCGAGGACCACCCGGTCGGGGTCCCCGGTGCGCTCGATGTCGACGCTGCCCAGGCGCTCCGACAGGAACGGGCCGGCGAGCGTGATGTTGACGAAACCCGGTCCGGCGACCTCCACCTGTTCGGCGATTCCCGGATCCGCGTCTGTGAACGCATCGGCGACCGCGGTGGCAAGGTCGCGCGGGTTGGTGCGCAGGCGCTTGGCGGCGGCCATCGCGCCGTTCGCCTGGTAGTCCCCGAATTCCGGTCGCCCCGCGGGGCGCACCATCGGCTCGGGATCGGCAACACCCGCCGCGCGGAACGCGTCCGCGACGCGTCCCGAAAGAAACCCCCGCAGGTTCACCGTGGTCAGTCGCCGTCCGGCGACACGTCCTCCGCCTGCCAGCCCTTGCTGCGCTCGACCGCGACGAACGTCACGCGCTGACCGTCGCGCAGGTTCCCGCGCCGGTCGCCGTCCGAGCGTATGGACCGGTGATGGACGAATATCTCGTCGCCGTCCTCGCGGATGACGAACCCGAACCCCTTCGAGCGGCTGAACCACTTGACAGTGCCGGTCTCCCTGGGTCCATCGGCCGCCGGGCGCGACTGCGGACGCGCTTCCCGCGGCGCCCGCGAACGCCCGCGGCCCTGGCCTCGAGAACGGGGACCCCGGGAACGGGAACCCCGGCCACGGGCGTTCCGACCGATGCGCATCGCGGCGAGCCCGGATGCCAGGCACGCGAGGAACACCACCGCAAGCAGGCCCAGGTGACTGCCCCCGAGCAGCCACCGGTACGCTTCCGCCGCGACCACGGCGAGCAGGGCGGCGATCGCCGCCGCCGTCAGGAACCTTTGCGCTGTCACGGCCGCCGATACGCCTTCGTGATGACCACCGGCTCGACGGGCACGTCCCGCATGCCCATCTTCGTGCCCGTCTTCGTGCGTTCGATCTCGTGCGCCGCGTCCATGCCCTCGATGACGCGGCCGAACACCGTGTAGCCGGGCCGCCCAGGGCGGTAGTTGAGGCTGTCGTTGTCGGTCATGTTGACGTAGAACTGCGCGCCCGCCGAGTCCGGGTCCGAGGTGCGCGCCATCGAGAGCGTGTAGCGGTCGTTCGCGACGCGGTTGTTCGACTCGTTCACCACCGTGCGGGGCGCTTCCTTGTACGTCATGTCCGCCGTGTGACCGCCGGCCTGAATGACGAAGCCCTCGATGACCCGGTGGAAGATCAGGCCGTCGTAGAAACCTGCGTCGACCAGGTCCAGGAAGTTCTCCACGGTCTTCGGCGACTTGTCCTCGAAGAGTTCGACGGCGAGATCGCCCATGCTGGTCTCCAGCACGACGACCGGATTGTCGGCGACGGCCGTGCCGGACAGCGTGGCCGACAGCAGTCCGGCCACCAGTCCGTGCCGGTGGGGTGCGTGTTTCATTCCCTGTTCTCCTTGCTGATTCCCTGTGCAATCGCATCGAGGTACTTGCCCACCGTCGCCGGCAGGCCCCACTCCAGCGCGTCCGCCGTCAGGGCGTGGCCGATCGACACTTCGGCGATCCCGCCCATGGCGACGAAGCGCGCCAGGTTGTCCAGGTTGAGGTCGTGGCCGGCGTTGACGCCGAGGCCGAGTTCGCCGGCGTATCGCGCCGCTTCGCGGTAGACCCGGCGGCTCTCCTCCGCGTCGTCACCTTCGGCGCCGCACCGCTCCACGATCTCGGCGTAGGGTCCCGTGTAGAGTTCGATACGGTCGGCGCCGCAGTCGGCCGCACCGCGGATCTGCTCCCGCACGGGATCCACGAAGAGGCTCACCCGGGCGCCCCAGCCCCGGTAGCGGGTGACGACCGCCGCCAACCGGTCCGCGTCCGCGGCGTCCGAGAAGTCCCAGCCGTGGTCGGACGTCAGTTGACCGTCCGCGTCCGGTACCAGCGTCGCCTGGTGCGGCCGCGCGGATTCGATCAGTTGGTCGAAGCCCGGGTACCCGTTGGCGCGCGGTCCCGCGTAGGGATTGCCCTCGATGTTGAACTCGATCTGCGGATATGCGCGCACCACGTCGGCCAGCGCCGCGACGTCGTCCGGGCGGATATGGCGCTGGTCGGGCCTCGGATGCGCGGTGACGCCCTGGGCCCCCGCGGCGATGACGGTGCGTGCCGCATCCGCCACGGACGGCCGCGCCCCCTCGCGCGCGTTGCGCAGCCAGGCGACCTTGTTGAGGTTGACCGAGAGCGCCGTCACGCCCAGGAATTGCGCCGTGGACGCGACTTGATGGCGGCCCCGAGCAGCAGCCCGACGAGCACCAGGCCCCCGCCGATCAGCATCCACTGCCGCTCCACGTTCTGCTCCAGGCCGTCGCGTTGGGCGAGCAGGTCGTCCACCTCCGCGCGCAGGTTGGTGTTGAGCTGCACCAGGTCCTGGTTGTTCTCGTAGAGTCCGAGTCCCTCTTCGGCGGAACTCCGGACGCGTTCCAGTTCCTCCTCGAGTCCGGCGTACGCGCGTTGCAGGTCCGCGTGGGACCGCTCGATCTCCCTCGCGTTGGCCAGGGCGGCCGCCGCGTCGTTCCCCGCGAGCAGCCCCTCGAGCTCGGCGATCCGCTCCCTGGCGTCGGCCAACTGGATCCGCGCGATCGGCTCGTCCACCAGGTACTGGTTCGGCAGCCAGCCCTCGTTGCCGCTCGGTAGGCGCACGTGCGTGAAACCCGCGTCCTCGTCCACTTCCAGCGCTTCCACGACGGTGCCCGTGGGGAGGCCCCAATGGAGGATGCGGTGCCCTCCCGAAGGGCCGCTGCGCAACGGCACGCGGTACTCGTCGGAGATGTACATGGTGGTCTGCGCCGCCGCCGGGAGCGCCGGCGCGAGCAAGGCGGCGAGGGCGCAGGCGCACGCGAACCGCTTCAGGGGTCCGTTCACTGCCGCTCGGCTCCTTCCATGGCTTCCTCGTCGGGCAACTGCCCGGTGGCGGCCAGGTAGCCGACGCTGCCCACCGTGAGGACGACCGGGATCGCGAACGCGGAGACGAGCTTGTACGTCACCCACGCCTGCTCGCTGAACCCGTAGGCGACCGCGAGGTTGGCGCCGCCGGCGGCCAGCATGGCGACGCCCCAGCCCCACGTCAGGTGCGCCCAGGCCCGGTCGGGCAGCACCAGCATCCTGAGCGCCTTCTGGATGTGGTCGCCCGAGCCGACGTAGCGGCTGACGACGATGGCGCAGGCCATGATCCAGTAGACGATCGTCGGCTTCCACTGGATGAACGCCTTGTTCTGGAAGAGCAGCGTCAGCGCGCCGGAGACCAGGGCGACCCAGATCACCACCCACATCTGCCGGCTGACCGGCCAGCCCTTCCACTTGAACACGGCCAGCTGCACGACCGCGGTCGCCATCAGCGCCGCGGTCGCCACGAAGATGTCCGTGAACACGTAGACCCCGACGAACGCCAGGACCGGAAGGAAATCGACCAACTGCTTCATATTTCACGGATAATAGCTCCTATGAGCCAATTCTTCAGCGTTCACCCCACCCATCCGCAGGCGCGGCTGCTTGCCCGCGCGGCGGAGATCGCCAAGGGTGGCGGGGTGATCGTCTACCCCACGGACTCGACCTACGCCCTGGGGTGCCATATCGGTGACAAGGCGGCCCTGGACCGCATCCGGGATATCCGCGGGCTGCATCCGCGGCATCACTTCACGCTCATGTGCCGCGACCTTTCGGAGCTCGCGGCGTACGCCATGGTCGACAACACCAGCTACCGCATCCTCAAGCACTACACGCCGGGGCCGATCACGTTCATCCTGAAGGCGACGCGGGAAGTGCCGCGGCGGCTGATGAGCCGGCGCCGGACGATCGGGCTGCGCGTTCCGGACAGCCCGGTCAGCCTAGGCCTCCTCGCGCAGCTCCAGGAGCCGCTGATGTCGACGACGCTGCTGCTGCCGGGCGACGAGTACGCGATGACGGAGGCCCAGGACATCCGCGACCGCCTCGAGGGCGTCGTGGACCTCATCATCGACGGCGGACCCTGCCTGCGGGAGCTGACCACGGTGGTCGATCTGACCGACAGCCTGCCCCAGGTCACGCGGGCCGGGCTCGGCGACTTCGAGTTGTCGCCACCCAAGCCGTCGCTTTAGCGGGAGCCGTCGCTTTAGCGGGAGCCGTCGCCCTGGCGCGCGCTGCTATAATTGCCGCCGCGTGTTCACGACCACCCCGTTCACTTGAGCAGCACCGACTCGGACCGACGGGTCGTATCGGGAATGCGGCCGACCGGCCGCATGCACATCGGCCACTATCACGGCGCACTCAAGAACTGGGTGCAGCTGCAGCACGAGTACGAGTGCCTCTTCTTCGTGGCCGACTGGCACGCGCTCACGACGCACTACCAGGACCCCGGCGTCATCGAGCAGCACAGCATCGACATGGTCGTGGACTGGCTCGCCGCCGGCATCAGCCCCGGCGCGTCGACCATCTTCGTGCAGAGCCGCGTGCCGGAACACGCGGAGCTGCACCTCCTCTTGTCGATGATCACGCCGGTGAGCTGGCTCGAGCGCGTGCCGACCTACAAGGAACAGCAGCAGAAGCTCAACGACCGGGACCTCTCGACGTACGGCTTCCTGGGGTACCCGGTCCTGCAGGCGGCGGACGTGTTGATCTACCGGGCCGGGAAGGTCCCGGTGGGCGCGGACCAGGTGCCCAACATCGAGCTCATGCGCGAGATCGCCCGCCGCTTCAACCACATCTACGGCCGCGAGCCGCGCTTCGAGGAGCATGCCCAGGCGGCAGTGCGCAAGATGGGCCGCAAGGCGGCGCGGCTCTACCAGTCGGCCCGCCGGGACTACCTCGAGCGCGGCGACCGCGAGGCCCTCGAGCGCGCCCGGGCGCTGTTGTCCGAGCAGCAGAACCTCTCGATCGGCGACCGGGAGCGGCTGTTCGGGTATCTCGAGGGCGGCGGCCGCATCGTGCTGGCCGAGACCCAGGCGCTGCTGACCAAGACATCGGTCTTTCCGGGGCTGAACGGCGACAAGATGTCGAAGTCCTACGGCAACGACATCCCCATGCGCGGGGAACCGGAGGTCACCGAGAAGAAGATCCGGACGATGCCCACCGACCCGGCGCGCGTCCGCCGCAGCGACCCGGGCGATCCCGACAAATGCCCGGTGTTCGCCATGCACCAGGCGCTCTCGTCCGAGGACGTCTGCAACTGGGCGGCCGAGAACTGCCGCTCCGCCGGCATCGGGTGCATCGACTGCAAGGGACCGCTCATCGATACGATCGTCGCGGGACAGACGCAGTTCCGCGAGCGGGCCGCGCAGTTCGAGGAGAACCCGGACCTCGTGCGCACCATCATCGTCGAGGGGTCCGAGGCGGCCCGCGACATCGCCCGCGAGACGATGGAGGACGTGCGGGCGGCCGTGGGCGTCAGCCACCGATGAGCGACGACGAGGGCCGCGTCACGCGGCTCGACGCCGAGCGCCGCCGGCGCCGCGGCGGATCCGTCGTCGCCATCGTCGGGGAACGGGTGGTCGACGAACTGCCGACCGACCTCTACATCCCGCCCGACGCCCTCGAAGTGATCCTCGAGACGTTCGAGGGGCCCCTCGACCTGCTCCTCTACCTGATCCGGCGGCAGAACCTCGACATCCTCCAGGTCCAGGTGGCCGAGATCACGGACCAGTACATGCGCTACATCGAGCTGATGTCGGCGCTCCGGCTCACGCTCGCGGGGGAGTACCTCGCCATGGCGGCGACGCTGGCCGAGATCAAGTCGCGGCTCCTCCTACCGCGCCCGGCCGAGGACGAGGACGAGGAGGGCGACCCGCGCGCGGAACTGATCCGGCGCCTGCAGGAGTACGAACGCATCCGGGACGCGGCGGAGCGGCTCGCCGACCTGCCGCGCCTGGAACGCGACGTCTTTCCCGCTGGCGCGGAGCCGCCGGAACTCGTGAAGGCGCACCCCCCGCCGGCGGTCGAACTCAAGGAGCTGATGCTCGCGATGGCGGACGTGCTCCACCGCGCCAACCTCAACCGGCATCACGCCGTCCAGTTCGAGGCGCTCTCGGTGCGCGAACGGATGACCCGCATCCTGGCCCGGGTGAACGCCGCCAGCCGGTTTCTTCCGCTCGAGGAGTTCTTCTCCCCGCAGGAGGGGAAGCATGGCGTCATCGTGAGCTTCCTGGCGGTGCTCGAGCTCCACCGCGAGGGACTGATCGACGTCGTGCAGCACCGGGCCTTCGCGCCGATCTACCTGCGCGCCGCCTCCTGACCGGACGACCGCGATGCTCCAGCAGACCGAAATCCGACGCGTGCTCGAGGCGGCGTTGCTCGCGTCGCCGGACCCCGTCTCTCTCCAGCGCATGCTGCGGCTGTTCGCCCCGGGCGAACTGCCCGAGGCCAACCCGCGCCAGGCCGTGAAGAGCGCCCTCGCGGAGATCGAGTTCGACCTCGAGGGCCACGGGTACCGCCTGCGGCAGGTCGCGAGCGGCTACCGCTTCCAGGTCCGCCAGGAGCTGAGCCCGTGGATCAGCCG
>JAPPHP010000269.1 GCA_028821035.1 Gammaproteobacteria bacterium
GGGCGCCTACTCCCCGGCGCCGGTGGTCACGCCCGAGGTGCACGAGCGCATCCTGAACGAAGTCGTCCGTCCCACGGTGGGGGGTATGGCGGCGGACGGGGCGCCGTACCAGGGGTTCCTCTACGTGGGCCTGATGATCATGCCGGACGGCGCGCCGAAGGTCATCGAGTTCAACTGCCGCTTCGGCGACCCGGAGGCGCAGCCGGTGCTTATGCGGCTGCGCGGCGACCTGGTGGACCTGTGCCGGCGCGCCCTGTCCGACGGACTCGAAGGGGTCGAACTCGCGTGGGACCCGCGCGCGGCCGTGGGTGTCGTGATGGCGGCCGGCGGATATCCGCTCGACTATGCCCGGGGAAGCGTGATCGACGGACTGGAGGATGACCTCCCGGACACCAAGGTCTTCCACGCCGGCACGGCTCTCGCGGGCGGCCGCACGGTCACGAACGGCGGCCGCGTGCTCTGCGTCACGGCGCTGGGCGCGTCGGTCACCGAGGCGCAGGCGCTGGCCTACGAGCGGGCGGCCCGCGTGCGGTGGGAGGACGCGTACTACAGAACGGATATCGGATATCGCGCAATAGCTCGGGAGAAAGGCTGACAGCCAGCGGTGTCCGCCTTTGAGACGATGGCACCATGCTTGCCAACCTGCTCAGACGCTTCCCGGCCTTCGCCGGCCTCGACGCCCGGACCCTCGACCTCGCGGCGCGGCACGCGCGCCTGATCGAACTCCCCGCGAACCGCTGGCTCCTGCGCCGCGGGTCGCGTCTCGAACGGCACCTCTACCTCGTGGAGGGGGCCGTCGACGCCGTGGACGCCCAGGGCGGGCGGCAAGCCGTCGACGAGGAGATCTACCGGCCCGGCGACGATATCGCCCTCGAGACGCGGGCGGCGACGCGCGTACTCTCCGTCGACCTCGCCCCGCTCCGCTTCGCGTTGCAGCCGGCGGCGGTTCCCGAGCCGCAGGTGAGCGCCGTGGAGGGATGGCTCGACCGGCTCCTCGCGTCTCCCCTCGTGCGGGCGATGCCGGCGCTCACCTGGCAGCGTCTGCTGCGCAGCGCCGAGCGGCTTGCGCTCTCTGCCGGCGACAGGCTCGCCGGCGCCGACGCCGTCTACCTCGTGCAGTCCGGACAGGTCGCGCGGGACGGAAGCGTATTTCGGCCCGGCGACTACTTCGGCGAAGAACTCGCCTTCGCGGGGGATGACTTCGCTGCACGCCAGCGGGAATACGCGATCGTCGAGGACGCGGTGCTGCTGGTGCTGCCGGGCGATGCCGTGCGCGGCCTGATCGAGGAGTATCCGCTCCCGGAGCAACCGCCGCCCAACGCGCAGGTGCTCGACCTGGACCGCGTGCCGGTCGACGAACTCGATACCGCCGCGCGGCTGCTGAGGAAGGACCTGCCGGTCGCGATAAGGGGCGGGCGCGCGGGACAGCGGGGGTTTGCGCTGGTGTCGCTGACCCGGCTGGGCTTCTCGGCGGTGCCGGTCGCGACGGCCGACGGGCGCTCCGCGAGCCAGGGCGGGGGCGGCGAGCGTGCTACGCTTCGCCCGCTTCCGCCGCAACGCACCGGTGAGGATCGCCGCCCGTCGGTTGGAAGGAGTGAGACCCATGAGCCCTGAACTGATCGCCGCGTTGACCATGAACGCCGTGCTGCTCGGCATGATGCTCAAGTTGATGCGGGACATGGGCGGGTTGCGGGAGCGCATGGCTCGCCTCGAAGGCCTGTTCGAGGGATTCGCGGCCCGCCAGGGCCAGGAGCCGGGCTGAGCGGCTCCATGTTCGAGTACGTCTTCTGCCGACTGTTCTGCGGCAAGCAAGCGTTCCGGTGAACGTCGACGACCTCATCGGCATCTTCGACCGCAGCCTGCGGACGCTGGCAGGGGTGGGTACGCCCGCGAACCCCCCCCCGGACGTCGCGGAGGGAGACCTCACTGAGCCCGAGCGCGCGCATGCGGCCGGCCTGATGCGCGTCAACCACACCGGAGAGGTCTGCGCACAGGCCCTCTACGAGGGACAGGCGTTGACCGCCCGACGCGAGGAAGTCAGGGACGCGCTGGAGCAGGCGGCCGCGGAGGAAGTGGACCACCTCGCCTGGTGCCGCCAGCGCCTCGACGAACTCGATGCGCGGCCGAGCGTACTCGACCCGCTGTTCTACGCCGCTTCGTTCCTGATGGGCGCCGCGGCCGGGGCGATGGGCGACCGGGTGAGTCTCGGTTTCGTGGAGGCCACGGAGGACCAGGTCGTCCGCCATCTCGACCGGCACCTGGCCGACCTGCCGCCGGAGGACGCACGCAGCCGTGCGATCGTCCTTGAGATGCGGGCCGACGAGGCGCGCCACGGCGTCAACGCGTTGCAGGCCGGCGGCCGCACGTTTCCCGACGGCGTCAAGCAGGCCATGACCGCGGTCTCGCGGATCATGACGGAGACGACCTACCGGATCTGACGCCGCGATGAAGGACTTCGCGGAGCGCTACGGGCCCTGGGCCGTCGTCGCGGGCGCGTCCGAGGGGCTGGGAGCGTCCTTCGCCGCGTCCTTGGCGCGACGCGGCGTACACCTCGTGCTCCTCGCCCGGCGAATGCCGCTGCTGCGGGAACTCGCCGACGCGTTGCGCGGCCAGCACGGCGTGGAGGTGCGTTGCGTCGCCCTCGACCTGGGGGACGCCGATTGGCCCGATGCGCTCCGCGAGGCGACCGCCGACGTGGACCTCGGCCTGCTCGTCTACAACGCGGCGATGGTCCCGGTCGGACGGTTCGTGGACACGGAGGCGGACGCCCTGGAGCGGGCGGTGCGGGTGAACGCCATGGCGCCCGTGCGGTTCCTGCGCGCCTTCCTGCCGTCGCTATGCGCCCGGGGCCGGGGCGGGGTGGTGCTGATGTCCTCCCTGTCGGGACTTCAGGGCACGCCGCGGGTCGCGACGTACGCCGCCACCAAGGCCTTCAACACCATCCTGGCCGAGGGGCTCTGGCACGAGCTGCGGAGCGAGGGCGTCGATGTCGTCGCGTGCTCCGCGGGCGCGGTGCCGACGCCCGGCTACCTTCGGTCGACGGATCGCCGGGCGCCGGGGATGCTGGAGCCGGATGTCGTGGCCAACCGTACGCTGGACGCCCTCGGGCGGGGACCGCGCGTGGTACCGGGCGCCCTGAATCGCTTCATGGCCCAGGTCATGCGCCGGGTACTTCCCCGCCGCACCGCGATACGCCTGATGGCGGCCAACACCCGGCATCTCGGCGAAGGACCGCGCTCGTGAACGACTTCGTGGCGGGGTTCCTGGCGCCGTGGTGGATCTGTGCGGCGGTGCTCGCGCTGCACGCGTTGCTCCCGGCCCGGCGGGTTACCGGGTACGTGCGCGACGAGGCCGGGGACACGCCGCTGGCGTACCGGCTGAACGGTCCGCTGGTGCTGGCGGCGGCCGTGGGCGCCTGGCTGGCCGCGGGCGGCAGCGGTCTCATGCCCTGGGACTGGCTCTGGCACCACCGGTGGCCGGGAGCGCTCGGGGCGTGCGCGCTCGGGCTCGCCGTGTCGGGGTGGTTCGTCCTGACTGGGCCGGCGACCGGACAGGGCCCGCTGGCCGACTTCTACCTGGGTCGGCGCCCCAACCCGCGCCTGTTCGGCGACCGCGTCGACGTCAAGATGTTCCTCTACGCCTACGGGGCCACGATGCTCGAACTCAACCTGCTCTCGTTCGCGTCGCATCACTTCATGACCTTCCCGGACGACCCATCGCCGGGGGTCCTCCTGTACGTCGCGCTCTTCACCTGGTTCGTCCTGGACTACCTCTTCCTCGAGCGGGTCCACCTGTACACCTACGACCTCTTCGCGGAGCGGCTGGGCTTCAAGCTGGCGTGGGGCTGCCTGAGCTGGTATCCGTACTTCTACGCGGTCGGGCTCTGGGCGGTGGCGGACCTGCCGAACCCCGGTGCGCCGACCTGGCTCCTCGCACTCTCGGCGCTCGTGTTCCTCGCCGGATGGACCCTGGCCCGGGGCGCCAACATGCAGAAGTTCGCCTTCAAGCGGGACCCGGACCAGGCGTTCCTGGGTCTCAGGCCCGCCGTGGTGTCGGACGGGGAACACCGGTTGCTGTGCAATGGCTTCTGGGGCGTGGCCCGCCACGTCAACTACCTGGGCGAGATCCTGATGGCGACCGGCCTCGCCCTGTCCCTCGGCCGCCCCGACCTGGTCGGCCCGTGGCTCTACGTCCTGTACTACGTGGTGCTCCTCGGCTTCCGGGAGCGGGACGACGACCGCCGCTGCGCGGAGAAGTACGGGGTGCTTTGGGACGAGTACCGCGCGGCAGTGCCGTGGCGGATCGTGCCAAGGGTTTATTGAGCGGACGAAGCGTGCCCCGAGCCATCTCTGTGTCGCGACGCGCCGGGTGCGGCTACAGTATGGATCGCGAAGCCACGCCTGCATTACATTGCAGCGAGTTGGGTTCGGGTCGCAAGGAAAGTGCAGTGGAGACGGCCAAGGTGACCGCGAAGGGCCGGATCACGATTCCGAGGGCGATTCGGGACGCGCTGTCGATCGGTTGCGGAGACGTGCTCGCGTTTCGAATCGACGACGGCATTGGCGTACGGGTCATCCCGGTAAGAGACGCCCCGAGACCGCTCAGGGGCTTTCTCGCCGATGCGGCGGATGCCGGGAAGCGGCAGGACGCTTTTCTGCGAGCGACATTGCGCCGCCGGGCGGCGGCCAAGCACGCAGGGACGGGATAGCCCTCGACACCAAAGTGCTGTTGCGACGGCTCCTCGACGGTGGTTGTTCGGTGGATGGTCGAGACCTTGCGTCGGTTGCTCGATGCGGAGGAGTTCGAGTTCATCGATCGGCCAGCCGTCGTGCGCGCGGTTGCGAGCTACGAGACTGGCGACGCCGACTTGTCGGACTATCTGATCGGCGAGTCTGCCGCGGCTCGCGGCGCGGCGGGCACGTGCACGTTCGACCGCGCGCTGTGGCGCACCCGGGGTTCGTCAGGCCGGGTTGAACGCGGGCAAGCGGAGGCGGTGGCCGCCCTTTACGTTTACTCGCGACTCAACGGCGGGTGATAGATGATCTGGACGGTCGTGCCCTCAGGGTCCGTGCAGTAGCAGCTCCGCGCGCCGTCCCGGTGGGTCTTCGGCGCGTGGAGGATCGGTACGCCGTGGCCGGACAGGAACGCGTGCCAATCGTCGACGTCGTCCATCCGGTCAACGAGGAAGCCGATGTGGTCGAGGCGCTGGCCCGTCGCGTCCGGGCTACCCTCCGCGCGGTGCAGCGCCAGGTTGTCCGTACCGGACGTCAGGTAGCAGTTGTCGGCATCCGGCTGCCATTCGATGGCCATGCCCATGACGTCCCGGTAGAACGCGAGCGTCGCGTCGAAGTGTCGGGCGTGGAGGGCGACGTGGCGCAGGCCCGCGGTGGGTCGGGGTCGCTTCATCGTGGGTTCGGCCGTGTAGGTTCGCCGGGGGCAAGGGGCGAGCGAGTGTAGCGCCCCGCGGCCCACTCCTGCGACTGCTCCCAGAGCCGCGCCGCGGCGGTCTCGTCCAGCGCGTCCGGCGACGGCCGCGCCGGGGCGCACCGCTCGTAGTAGTCCCCGCCTCGGACATCCGCGTCGGTGGCGCAATGGATGGCGGTCTGCGCGCCCTGCCCCGGGTTCAGGAGGACGAGGCCCGCGAGCGGGGCCGCGAGTCTCCGTAGGGGTCCAAGGCCGCGCGTCGCGGCAATGCCCCTGGCGATCATGTTGGTGTAGACGGAGCCCGGATGGAGGGCGACGGCACGCAGGAAGCCGTCGCCCCCATGCCGGCGCTGTAGCTCGGAAGCCAGGTGAATGAGGGCGAGCTTGGACTGGCCGTAGGCGTCCCACGAGTGGTAGCGGCCGGACGGGGTGAAGAGCCGTGCGTTGCGACCCCGGGTGTGCTGGTGCGACGAGACGTTGACCACCCGCGCGTCACCGCTGCGGCGCCCGCTCTCGATCAGCAGCGGGAGCAACGCGGCCGTGAGCTGAAACGTCCCCAGGTAGTTCGTGCGCCAGTGGATCTCGACCCCGTCCGGCGACAACCGCGGCTCCCGCCAGCGCCCGAGGGGATCCAGCAGAATGCCGGCGTTGTTCACGAGCACGTCGAGTTCCGAGTACTCGTCCGCGTACCAGTTCGCGAAGTCCGCGACGCTGCGGCGGTCGCGGAGGTCGAGGCCGCGGGCCGTGACGCGGTCGCTGTCGCCGCCGTCCGCGCTGAGGCGCCGCCGCAACGTCCTCTCGAGCGCCGCCGGGTCGTCGAGCGCCGTGACGACGACGGCCGCACCCCAGCCCGCGAGGGTCCTGGCGATCTCGTAGCCGAGGGAGCCCGGAGACGCCCCCGTCACCACCATGCGCCTGCCGTAAAGGTCCACCCGGCGGGCCCTGGGCTTGGGCGTGACCAGGTGGAACGTGTGCAGCAACGCGTTCCGGACCATGTCGGCGAGGTGGCCGTCCGTCATGCCAATCAGTCCGGCCGGACGGGAGCGTACCGCCGTACCAGCACCTCGCTGGCGTCCCAGAGCTGGGCGCCGTTGGCGGGGTCCGTGGCCAGGTCGGAAGCGCGTTTCTCGCGCATGATGTGCAGGTACATGCCGCTGCGCGTCCCCGGCTCCGGGGCGCAGCACAGGTAGGTCACGGGCTCCGCCGCTCGCGCCGGACTCGGGAAGCGCTTCATGACCGGCGTCAGCAGCGGCTTGAGCGCAAGCGGCGCCTCGCGCGCGATGTCCGAGGCCACGGGTCCCGGGCATAGGGCATGTACGGCGACCCGGGTCTCCGCGTCCGGGTTCAGCCGCCGCGAGAGTTCGGTCGCGTAGGTGCAGAGGTGCAGCTTCGAGAGCCCGTAGTACTTGAGACCGTCGCGAATGCCGTAGTCGTGGAAGGCGCCGAAGCGCTCGAAGTCGATGGGCCCGGAGGACCGGTGCGCCTCGGACGCGACGAAGACGACCCGGGGCGGTGCGCTGCCCGCGGTGGCGGGACGGATCACGCCATCCGCGAGCCATCGGTCGAGGAGCACGCGGTTCGCGAGGAAGTGCACCGCGAACATCAGTTCGAAGCCCTCGTGCGAGCGGCGCGCCCGGGCCGGCATCAGCCCGGCGTTCAGGACGGCGATGTCCAGGGCGGTCTGGCGGTCCCGCAACGTGTCGCAGAGGTCGTGTACGGAACGCAGGTCCGCCAGGTCGACCCGCAGTATCTCGACACGGTCGGAGCCGGACGCGCCCCGCACCTCTTCTCCGGCGTGCGGATGACCGCCCCGGCAGGCCATCAGGACGTGGCCCCCGCGCCGCGCGAGGTCGATGGCGACGGCCTTGCCGAGCCCCGTGTTGGCCCCGGTCACCAGGCAGCGCCGCCCGTCGATGCGGACGTCGGGCGCCACGGGAGACACCGTGGCTTCGACCGATCCCTTGTCGCGCAGCGCCTTCGCGATCGACTCGACGATGCGTCTCATGGCGGACTCGCCAGGTCGGCGCGCTCGCGCGGGATGGCATGCCGCTCGCGGTAGGACCCGAAGCACCGCTCGATGGACTCGGCGGTCAGGCCGAAGCTCGCCGGGTCGTAGACATGGCGGCCGTAGCGGTGCTGCGGGTTGTGGCGGACCGTGTCTTCCGCCGCCCGCAGGACATCGTGGCCGAACGGGATCCCGGCCCGCTCATGGATCCTCCGCAGTTGCGCGATCGGGTCCCGCAGCAACTCGTAGTAGGAGACGTCGACGAAACGGTCGGAATCCGAGGCTGCGCGCACGGCGGCGGCCCGGTCCACCATGTTCCGTATCTTCCGGACCCAGTGCGCCGCGACCTCCCGGGGGTCGACGCGATCGCTGAAGACCCCCCGGCCGTGGGCGACCATGCTGCAGAACGAGGCCACGCACTGCCCGGGGTCACGGTGCGTCTGCGCGACGATGGCTTGAGGAAAGACGGCGAGCAGGACGTCGAGGTACTCGAGGTGATGGGGCGTCTTCAGCACCCAGTGCCGCGTGGGACGCTGCCATGCCAGCGCCCGGAGCACCGTGCGGAAGTACTCGTAACACCGCGTGTGGTCCTGGCCGGCGAGCCACCGGGAGTAGCTCGGTACCTGCATCGTGGCTTCCGCCGACTGGCTCATGAAGCACAGGTCGAGCAGGAGCACGTCCTCCTCCGGTGCGTCGTGCTCGGCGGGATGCACGGCGAAGAAGGCGGGCGCGAGGTAGGCGATGCCGCGTTCCGCCCACCGGGCGCGGCGCAGCCGGGCACGGGGCCGGTCCGGCCGGTCGCCGGGGAGCGGGAGGGGGTTCATGCCCTCCCAGGCCGTCACGGCGCGCACCTTGGGATGCGACGCGATCAGGCGGTGCAGCGTGGTGGTGCCGGTCCGCTGCAGCCCGGCGATGACGATGACGCCGCCGAGGTCGATGTCGTGGATCTCGGGGTGGCGCCGGAGCAGGTCTTCGAGGCGCAGCCGCGTGGCCAGCGCCGCCTCGATGCGCTGGCGCTGGATCCATCGGCCCACTGGCGTGAGTTGCGCCTCGCCGTTGATGGAGTCCACGAGGACGCGAAGCGGTTCCAGGAACCAGTCGTCGCCGTAGTCCGACAGGCCCGTCCGCTTCCGGGCGCGGACGAGCATCGTTCCGACGTCCAGGCGCGGGTCGGCGCGAAACCGGTCGATGCCCCGGCCGACGGCGTTGAGCACGCGGACCGGCGCCGGCCGATACGGCCGCTCGTAGTCCGTCGTCGTCTCCATTTCAGGCCCGCAGCGCGTCGAGTTCGTGGAGCTTGACGACCCGCGTCCGGGGCTCCGGGTGCGCGTCGGCCCGCACCCAGCGGAAGCACATCGTGCCCGACGCGTGCCCCGCCGTCTCGATCCAGTTGGGCAACCCGGGGTCCTCGTGCGCCACGATCAGGCGGATGGAGCCGTCGGGTTGGTAGTGGGCCAGGTGCTTGTTGGTGTGGATGCGGTGGTGGCGGTAGTCGAGCGACTCCATCCAGTAGTTGTTGAGCTGGAAGTTCCAGTACTCGCACGGCGGCGGCGTGGCCTCGATGACGAGGGCCTCGTCGGGGCCGAGCGCCCAGTGGCTGTGGTAGTAGGCGATGTTCGGATCGCCTCCCGCCGCGTTCGACGTCTCCTGGTCGAAACGGGGCAGGGCGTTGCTGTGCTTCTGGAAATCACGCGCCCACTTCGCGAAGAGCAGCGACGCGCCCGCGACGAGCGTGCTGACGGACTTCAGCCCGGCGTCGATCTGGCCCGGCGTCAGCGGGTCGGGGCGCCCTTCTTCTCCGGGCGGGGCGATGCGTTCGATATGCAGTTCGGCCGGAACTTCGGTCTCGCGGTCGAGGAAGGTCTGGCGCACGATGAGCGTCCCGGTCTCGGAGGTCATCGGTAGCCAGTTCCCCTCCCTGGGCTCCGTCGAAAGGACCAGTTCGAAGCCGCCGTCCGCATCCATGTCGAGTTCGCCGGCCTCGACGTAACCGGTCGGCGGCAGGCCACCCCCCTGGCCGTAGTGCCCGGCCTGCGTCCCGAAACCGAGATAGGTCACGGTGTTGCGGCGGCCGGTGATCCGGTACTCGCAGGCGCCCGAGACGGCCGCCGTCTGGTAGTAGTTGTCGGGGTTGTCGGCGCCGAGCTTGACCGTTTCGTGCGCGACGCGGTGCAGGACCGGGGCGCGCGGGTCGGCGTGTTCGACGAAGGCCATGAGGCCCGCGCGGGTCAGGCGCGTGAGGTAGCGATAGCCCTCCGCCTGGCTGAAGGCGTCCCGTGGCGCGCCGGGGAAGTTGAGGGACGCGCCGGCGGCCTTCAGCGTGTCGCAGAACTCGTCCCACGCCTGGCCGCTGACCACGCGCCGGGCGGCCAGGTCGTCCTCGGTCGTGCCGCGCATCCGGCGCAACGCGAGGGCGGCGCGCCGGCACAGCGCGAGCAGACCGATGGCGAACCTTCTCATCGAGTGGGCCGTGCGACCCCGGACACGGTGGGGTTAGCCGGCCTCGGCCTTGAGCGCGGCAACCTCGGCCTCGACGTCCACCTCGTCCGGGAGTTCCCTGCCGGCACGCCGGTACCAGTAGCCGGCGTTCCTGAGGTCCCCTTCGAGGACATGCACGATGCCGTGTGCCCAACTGCCGAGGGGCGAACCGTCCTTCTGCACGATGGTGTGGGCGTCCTCCCACTTGCCTTGCTCGAGGAGCGCGATCGCATCTTTGAGCGCGGCCATGCGGCAACGCTAACATTGGCACCGGGGCGGCGCCAGCGGGCGCCGCCGGTACGTCACTCCGCGAGAGAGGAGAAACCAGTTGCCAGCCCGCACTTCCATCCGATGGTCCACGCGTTTCGGCTTCATGATGGCGGCGGTGGGCTTCGCGGTCGGCCTGGGCAACATCTGGCGCTTCCCCTACGTGACCGGCGAGAACGGGGGCGGGGCGTTCGTGGTCGTGTACCTCGTCTGCGTCGTGGCGATCGCCCTGCCGATCCTGGTGGGGGAAATCCTGGTCGGACGCCGCGGGCGCTCAGACCCGGCTGGGGCCGTGGCCGCCGTCGCCGTGGGGGAGGGCGGGAGCGCGCGCTGGGGCACCGTCGGGGGGCTGAACCTCGCCGCGGCGTTCCTCATCACGACGTTCTACTGCGTGATCGCGGGATGGGTGCTCCACTACCTGCTGGAGGCCGTCGTCCGGGGCTTCGCCGGCGTGGACGCCGGAGAGGCGGCGGGGCGGCTCGAGTCGCTGCTGGACGATCCCCTCGCACTGACGGGCTGGGCGTGGCTCGCGCTCGCCGCCAGCGCGGCCGTCATCGCCGGCGGCGTGCGCTCGGGCATAGAACGGGTGGTCAACGTGCTCATGCCGCTGCTCTTCGCCCTGCTCGGCGGACTGGTGCTCTACAACGTCTTCGCGGGGGGCATGCCCGAGGCGGTCGAATACCTCTTCGCGCCGGACTTCAGCAAGGTGACCGGCGCGACCGTGCTGGCGGCGGTCGGCCAGGCGTTTTTCTCCATCGGGGTCGCCATGGCGGGCATGATGGCCTACGCGGCGTATCTGCCCCGGAGCGTGTCGATCGCCAGGAGCGCGGGCACGATCGTCGCGATGGACACCCTCGTGGCGCTGGTGGCCGGCCTGGTCGTCTTTCCGATGGTCTTCCGCTTCGGGCTCGATCCCGCGAGCGGCGAGGGGCTCATCTTCCTTACGCTCCCGGTCGCCTTCGCGCAGATGCCGGGCGGCCACCTGGTCAGCGTGGTCTTCTTCGTGCTGCTGGCGGTGGCGGCGGTCACCTCGATGGTCGGCGTCCTCGAACCCATCACCGCGTGGGTCGAACGCAAGACTGGCCGTGGCCGCGTGTTCTGCACGGTCGCCGCGACGGCGGTAGTGGCGCTGGTCAGCCTGCCGGCCGTGCTCGCGCACAACCTGTGGGCGGAGGGGGAGTTGCTCGGCATCAACCTGATGACGGTCTACGACTACTTGCCCTACGACGTGCTGCTGCCGCTCGGGGGGCTGCTCATCGCGGTGTTCGTTGGCTGGCGCGTCGGCGCCGAGACGGCCCGGACGGAACTAGCGCTGGCGTCACCGTGGATGTTTCTGGCCTGGCGGCGACTGCTGCGCTACGTTGCGGCGCCCGCGGTGCTCGTGATCTTCCTGTTGGGGCTGGTGGGGTAGCCGGTGATTCTGAGCGACCGCAGTCCGGTCACCTTCCGCGACGGTTTGCCGGAGAGTGCCGACGTCGTGGTGGTGGGCGGCGGCGTAATCGGAATCTCGACCGCCTGGTTCCTCGCGCAGCGTGGCGTGGACGTGCTGGTGCTCGAGAAGGGCCGCGTGGCGGGCGAGCAGTCGAGCCGCAACTGGGGCTGGATCCGCAAGCAGGGGCGCGATGCGGACGAGTTGCCCATCGCGATGGAGAGCCAGGAGATCTGGGCGGGGCTCGCGGAGGAGATCGGCGAGGATGTCGGCTTCGCGCGGCGCGGAATCGCCTACCTCGCCGACACCGAAGAGCAGCTCGACCGGCACGTGCAGTGGCTCGACGTGGCCGAACAGCATCAACTCGACACCCGGCTGCTTAGCGGCCGCGAGGTGGACGACCTGATCCAGGGTCCGCCCGGACGCTACGCCGGCGCCCTGTACACGCCGAGCGACGCGCGAGCCGAGCCGTTCGTGGCGGTCCCGGCGCTGGCGCGGGCGGTGGGGCGCGCCGGTGGGCGGATCGTCGAGGAATGCGCGGTGCGCGGCATCGACTTCCAGGGCGGCGCGGTCTCCGGGGTGATCACCGAACGGGGCGTGGTGCGTACGAACGCGGCGGTCTGTGCCGGCGGGGCGTGGAGTTCCGTGCTCTTGCGGCATCTGGGCCTCGACCTCCCGCAACTGACCGTGCGCGCGACGGTGGCGCGCACGGAGCCGGCGCCGGACATCTTTGACGGCGCCGCCTCGGCCCCCGGGCTGGGGATCCGACGGCGCGCCGACGGCGGCTACACGGTGGCCTATCCCGGCAGCAACGAGCACTTCGTGGGGCTCGACTCGTTTCGGTATCTCCCTCGTTACGCGCGGACGCTGGCTGGCAGCGCGCGCGGCATCCGGCTCCGGCTTGACGACGACCTGCTCGGCCGCATGACCCTACAGCGCTGGACCGACGATCAGCAGAGTCCGTTCGAGCGGGCGCGCGTACTCAATCCGCGCCCTTCGACGCAGGCGCTGCTACGTGCCCGGGAGTCCCTGGCCGCGAGGCTTCCGGCACTGGACCGTCTGCGCTTCGTCGAGGCGTGGGCCGGCATGATCGACGTGACGCCCGATGTCGTCCCGGTGATGGACGAGGTGGAAAGCCGCCGCGGACTTTTCGTCGCCACCGGCTTCAGCGGCCACGGCTTCGGCATCGGCCCGGGCGCCGGCAAGGTGATGGCGAACCTCGTGCTCGGCGAATCCCCCGGCCACGACCTGTCGCGGTTCCGGTTCTCGCGTTTCGGCGACGGGACGCCGATGCGGCCGGGACCGGGGTTGTAGCGCCGGCGGGCGATCTTGCGGCTACGCGTTGGGTGCGTCCAACCCTGCCAGCTGCAAAGCCTGCCGCTTTGCGCTTTCGAGGTCATAACGACCCCGGGTCACTATCCGCTGTGCGGACAAGCCACCGCCGCCCTGCAAGGTGGCCACCTGCTTCTGGCCGGCGTGCCCACTCGCGACCACATCCCGCAAGGCGTGAAAGAGGCTCGTGCGATATTTGCCGTCGACCGACTGCATGGTGGACATGTACTTCCGGACCTCGTGACCGATCTCGGGGTTTTCGAGGTCCAGGCTGGACGGCGCGGTCACCAGTGAGCCTCCGGCAATGTCCTGGATGTGGGAGATCATCAGCGCACGGAATGCAGCTCCCTGGTACTTTCCGGCGTTGGCATAGAGTTCGTCAGGGACGACGACCCCTTCGGCGGACACGGTGCTCCTGGAAAGTGCGGCATCGAGACATGCTCGAACAATGGTTGCATGCATGATCATCTCGGTGATTCGATCGCGGATGTTGGGTGCTCTTTCCAGGCCGTTGGCTTCCGCAATCAACTGTGCGAAACCGACCAACGCGTCGGCTTCGTCGGCCATGTTCTTGAGTCCGTTCATCCGGACCCACAGACCCAACGCATGTGCGAAAGTGGCCGCCGCCCGATACTCTCCGTTCAGGAAGACGCGGTCACCAGGCACAAACACGTTGTCGAAAATGACAAACCCCATCGCGGTGTGGGCGTTGGCGGATATGGGAGCATCGAGAAAGTTCGCTTCACCCTGTGGTTCGGAGGTCACGTTGACGATCTTGACGCCTTCTGCATTGACTGGAACCGTACAGGCGATCGAGTAGGCTTCCTCGCCCTCCTTCATTCTCTTCGTGGGAATGACAAGCAGCTCATGCGAGATCGCCGCGCCGGAGATATGGAGCTTGGCACCTCGAATGACCACTCCGTCGGGTCTCTGTTCAACGACGCGAAGATAGGCATCGGGGTCTTCCTGGGCGGCAGCCGACTTCGAACGGTCGCCCTTGGCGTCGGTGATGCACTCCGCGATCCGCAAATCCTCACGCTGAACATAGGCGACGTACTCGCGCATCGCCGCACTTGCCTCCGGTCGAATCGCTTCGATGCGGTCTGCTGACGTGAGCAGCGTCATGAGCGATCCGTACGTATTGCTGGTCAGGACATCTACCTTGTGTTCGGCGTGCGCCTTCATTTCTTCAACGCTTCGTGGGGCCCTGAAGTACTCGCTGATCGCCCCATCTTCGGCGTTGAAGTACTTGTCGTAGGTGCGCGCCACGTTGCGGATGGAGCGTTGAAAGATCTCATGCTCGAGAACATCGACCTCCTTGCCTTGAAAGAACACGCGGCGCCCGTCGGCGAGAGA
>JAPPHP010000078.1 GCA_028821035.1 Gammaproteobacteria bacterium
TTCGGCAACTGCGGCGTCACCTTCGCGCCGTGCAAGCCCGCCGACCGCGAGTTCCTGGCCGGGATGATGGAGACGGTCGAGGACATTCCGAAGGACGCGATCCTGAACGGACTGGCGTGGGACTGGGTCTCCTACGGCGAGTACCTCGACTCCATCGAGAAGCTCAATCCGGCAATCAACATCATCGGCCTCGTCGGTCACTGCGCGTCGCGCTTCTACGTCATGGGCGAGCGCGCCATCGACGGCCAGCCCACGGAAGACGAGATCCGCCAGATCGCCGAACTCGTCGGCAACTCCGTCAAGGAAGGCGCCATCGGCTTCTCGTCGAACCGCCTGCCCGCCCACGTGCTCCCGGACGGCCGCTCCATACCGGGTACGTTCGCCGAGAGCGCGGAACTCGCCGCCATTGCGCGGGCGGTGGGCAAGCACAACGGCATTCTGCAATTCGTCCTGAACTACGCCAACCTCGACGAAGAGATGGCGCTCATCACCGAGCAGGGCGTGCAGGCCGGGACCCGCGTGCTGTTCAGCGCCCCCATGGTGCCGAGCGAGAACGGCCGTTCCGGGTACGCGGACGCGATCGCCACGATGCACGCCGAGGGCGTGGACGTGAGCGGCCTCACCCTGCCGCGGAGCGGCGGGTTCGTGTCCAGTCTCAAGAGCGGCACGCTCCTGCCTGGCGTGCAGTGGAAGAAGCTGCGGGCGATGAACTTCGCGGAGCGCGTGGACGCGATCCGGGACGAAGCGTTCCGCAGCGAACTGGTCGAGGAGGCGCGCGGCAACGCCCAGCTCGAGGCGATGGCCGGCAACGTGTACTGGCTCGGGAACACGGACCGGCCCGCATACACCCGCGGTCCCGAGGAGAGCCTCGCGAGCCTGGCGCGGGACGCGGGCGAGCACCCAGTCGAGACGTGGCTCCGCTACATGCTCGAAACGGATGGCGAAGCGCAGTTTCACGTGCGCTTCTTCAATCTCGACCTCGACGCGCTCCCCGCCTTCCTGTCCGAGGACTGGGTGCTGCCAGGCATCGGCGACGCCGGCGCGCACGTCAGCCAGATCATGGACTCCGGATGGACGAGCTTCCTGCTGTCGCACTGGTACCGCGAGCATGGCGTGTTCACCCTGGCCGAAGCCGTGCGCAAGATGACCAGCGCCCAGGCGCGGGTCATCGGCCTGCATGACCGGGGCATCCTGCAGGCCGGCAAGCGGGCCGACGTGAACGTCATCGACCTCGACCGGGTCGCCGAGCGCCAGCCGGAGCTCGTCCACGACTTCCCGGGCGGTGCGCCCCGGCTGATCCAGAAGGCCCGCGGCTACCGGGCGACGGTCTGCAACGGCGACGTCATCCTGCGCAACGACGAACACACCGGCACGCGACCCGGCCGCGTGCTGCGCAACGGCGCGGCGGCGTAGGCGTCATCATGTGAGCTGACGTTCCGGGCGCTTGCGTCCGGAGCGTCGGCGGCGCCTCCGGCGTCGAGCCCGAGCCGCGTTCCTACGCGTCCTCGAGCACGCGGTACCACTCCCAGCGCAGGCCCTCGGGCTCGTGCGCCCAGACCTTGTTCTGCACGGCGTGGCAGCAGGTCTTCTCGACCTCGACCTCGTGGGACAGACCCCCGTCGCGAATGCGCTCGGTCGCCTCGTGCACGTCGCCGTCGTCGAACACCTCGATGCCGAGATGGTTGAGGCGTTCGGACGACTCGGGCGCCTCGAACAGGACGAGCTTCAGCGGGGGCTCGTCGATCGCGAAGTTGGCGTAGCCCGGCTTCCGCTTGGCCGGAGCCGTCCCGAACATCGTGGAGTAGAAGTCCACGGCCGCGTCCAGGTCGTGAACGTTGAGCGCGAGTTGCACACGCATGGCGGCCTCCTGTGTCGCACTTCCCAATACTGGCGGCGCCAGGTCCCGATCTCAAGATGCCGGAGTCACTCGGCGTCCCAGCGCTCCACCACCTCCACGACGTCGGACACCCGTGCGACCGACGCATCGTAGTCCCGTGCCAGGCCGGAGGGCCACGCGCCACGTTCGACCCAGATCGTGCGCATGCCGGCGGCGCGCCCCCCGCCGACATCGTGTTCCGGGCTATCCCCTACCATCACGCAACGCGACGGCGCGACGCCGAGCCGGCCGCAGATCTCGTGGAAGATCGCCGGCTCCGGCTTGCGCATGTCGAGGACGCCGGATATGGCAACGGCGTCGGTCAGCGTATCCAGACCGCTGTTGGCGATCTTGGCCGTCTGCGACAACTCGCCTCCGTTGGTGACGATGCCGAGCCGGAGGGGTCGCAGTCGCCGCAGGGTCTCCTTCGCGTCCGGATAGAGGACGGGGCGGTCCCAGGCGGTCGTGCGATACGCGTCGACGACCTCCCCGGCGGTCTTGCCGAGTTCGAAATGCGTCGCAAGCCAGGTATAGAGGCCCTCCGTCGGACGGCGGCCCCGTTCGTCGCGTGCCAGCACGGTCGCGACGAACGCGGCTTCAGACAACTCGAGGGACGCTTCGGCGTAGAGCCGCCGCGCGAACCGGACTATGGACGGTGCACGGGCGTGCAGCGTCTCGTCGAGATCGAAAAGGACGGCCTCGATCTTCACGCCCGCCGCCGTTACAGCGAAAGCCCGACGGCGGCAAACCAGTACCGGCCCAGGGCGTCATAGAGCCCCGGGAACGTGTTGCCGTTGCCGAAGATGGAGGGACCGGCCGCCTGCCCGACGATGGGCGGCTCCTCGTCGAAGACGTTGTTGACGCCGGCCCGCAGCTCGATCTTCGCAGTGACGTTCCAGACTCCCGCGAGGTCGATGTAGGAGACGGAGTCGAGATCCGCCCCGGCGAGACTGCGGTCCTCGGCCTCGTCCAGGTAACGCCACATCGCCGTCGCCGTGACCCTCCACGGCGTGGTCCAGACGACCCGCAGGCTGTTCCGCACCGTCGGCGTCGGAAAGCCGCAGACGAATCCCCACTTCCCGGCGCAGGACTCCGTCGGCGCGCCGGCGAGTTCCCGCTGGTCCCACCGGTCGATCCACGAGAGGATGTTGACCGCGCGAACGCTGCCCAACATCCCCGCCTCGAACCCGTACTCCACGATGACGTCCACGCCGGCGACCTCCTCGATCGCCAGGTTGTCGGCCAACGCCACGATGTGCCCGCTCGCGCTCAGGTCCGATCCGATCCAGAGATCGCCCGGCAACCCGCGCCGGACCTGGCCGCATAGGGCGAGGTTGCCGTCCAGGCACTCGTTCAGGATGAACTCCGGGGTGAGGTTGCCGATGCCCCGCTCTATCTCGACATGGTAGTAGTCGAGCGTGATGTCGAGGCCCGGCAGGAAGCCGGGCGAGAGCACCGCGCCCACGGACCAGGTGTCCGCCGCTTCCGGTTCCAGGTTCGGGTTGCCGCCCTGCAGGAAGTTGTACTGCGCCGCCGGGGAGTGCGAGATGTTGCCGAACTGCGCGGCCGTCACGCCGCTGCGCGCACACTCCTCGAAGGTGCGGCCCGCGGCCGTCCTGCCGTTGGCGACTGGCCCGCCGCACGGATCCGCGGCCATGTCGAACAGGTTGAAGCCCTGGGGCTGGAAGAGCTCCCGCACGTTCGCCGCCCGCAGGGCGCGCTGCACGCTGGCGCGGAACTTGATCACCGGGTTCACCGCCCAGCCGGCGCGCGCGCCGAAGGTGTCCGTGGAGATCCCGTAGTCGTAGTCGGAGTACCGGTAGCCGAGGTCGAGGCGCAACTCCTCCGCGAACGGACCGCCTTCCACGAGCGGGACGTTGGCCTCGAGGAACGCTTCGAGCACGTCGTAGCCGCCGCTCACCGGGTTGGTGGCCCCGCCCTGCCCGGCGCCCTCGCCGGTGCGAAAGTTCTGGTCGGGGTCGAAGTCGAGGCGCTCTTCGCGGAACTCGACGCCAAACGCCATCGCCACGCCTTCCTCCGCCAGCGGGAGGGTGACGCCGTACCCGCCGAGGTCGGCCACCAAATGCGCCGACGCGACCCGCTGATCGGTCGTGCCCCGGGCGAAGAGCGGCAGCACGATGTAGTCGAGAGCCTCCTGCGTGACGCCCCCGGTCCGGAAGATGTTCCAGGGGACGCAGCCCGGGTCCGAACCGTCGACCGTCGAGCGGCACACGACCTGGCCTGTGTCCGGATGCCGTACGGCGTCGAGGGCGCGCCGGATGCGCGTCGTACCGAGGTCGTTGAGATAAGCGTTCTCCATGCTGACCTCGGCGTACTGCACGAAGGCATCGTACCGCCAGTGGTCCCAGACATCGCCGCGCACGCCGAAGACGCCCCGAAAGGTCGTGTGGCGGAGATCCTGCTGGCGGTTGCCGCCCTCCACGTTGCGCCGCCCGATGTACACGGTCTGCACGTCTTCCCGCGTCAGCCCGAAGCCGCCGCACACCGCCTCGAACTGCTGCACCGACAGGAAGGGGTTGCCGCAACTGAGGGTATTGGTCACGAAGAAGGCCCCGGAGGGCGCGATCTGCGAGAGCGTGCGGTCGTCCATGAACATCAGCTCCGTGAACGCCTCGGCCCCGCCGTCGAGTTCGTAGTGGGCGAAGGCGCCGATGGCGTATTGCTCGTCCGGGCGCTGGTAGTAGTTGAGCGGTCCGTAGTTGAACGTTTCGCCCTGGCGGCGGACGAACGCGTCGCCCTGCACGATGTAGTCGAAGGAGTCGTCGCCGAAGAGTCCGAAGTCGGTGAAGCGTCCCTGCGGGATGGTCGAGGACCCGTAGCAGAAGGTCGTGTCGTCGGACAGCGCACAGGAACTGTAGTCACGGTCGCGCTGCCACACCGGCTCGATGTCGCGATACGTCGCGTACGCGGTGGCGTTGCCGCGGCCACTGTCGAAGTTCCCGCCGAGCATGAGCGAAACGTACGACGTATCGCCGTCCCACGCGCTGCCCTCGGCCACCGGGTAGCCCGCGTCCCGGACGATACGGCGCCAGCGCGAGGAGTCATTGTCGTGGCCGTACTGGCTGAACTGGTAGTCGATGCGCAGCCCCTCGAAGTCATCCTTCATGCGGAAGTCGACGACACCGGCCACCGCGTCCGAACCGTACACCGCCGAGGCGCCGCCGGTCAGCACCCGCACGCTCTCGACCAGGGCGCCGGGGACCTGGTTCACGTCCGCACCCCCGCCCTGCAGCGGCGACCCGATCGGCAGGCGCCGACCGTTCACCAGCACCAGCGTGCCGAGATTGCGCAGGTTCAGGTTCGCGGTGCCTGTCGCGCTGTTGGACTGGCTGGTGTTCTGTCCCGAGAACACCTGCGGCAGCGTGCGCACCATATCCTCGATGCGTACCGTGCCCTGGAAGAGCAGTTCGTCCGCGTCGACCTCCGTGACCGGGCTCGAACTGACGAGATGGGCGCGGTGCAGGTGGGAGCCGGTGACCACGATCTCCTCGATCTCGACTCCGGGTTCGGCATGGTCCTCGCGCTGTGCCTGCGCCGAGAGGGAAAGAACCGCCGCGATGGCGGCAGCGACCCATGTTCGCAGTGGGGATTTCTGCATGTCGTGGGACTCCAGGGCACTGCTCCCGGCACCGTCCGGGTTCGCCAACAGGGTCATTGAACGCATGGCGCCGCCGGTGCTTCCGCGGGTCGACGGACATCCCCGGTTGGGGCTGGGCGACCCAGGCGCCACGACTCGATATGGTAACGTAGGCCGTGGTCGCTCCGGCAGCCTGCCACGCCGGTCGGCCTGCCGTCACAGGGGGAGGATTCATGCCGAAACCGTGGACCCAGGCAGCGCTTGCGACGCTCATCGCCGTGTTCCTGGCCGCATGCGCGCCACCCCCTCCCGCGGACGAGGCGGAAGCGAGATTCTCGGCGCCACGCACGCCAGACGGCGACCCGGACCTGAACGGCATCTGGCAGGCGCTCAACACCGCGCACTGGGACCTCGAGGCGCACGCCGCGCGGCAGGGACCGGCGCCCGTCGTCGGCGCCCTCGGCGCCATTCCGGCGGGCCTGTCGGTAGTCGAGGGCGACACGATTCCGTACCAGGAGGCGGCCGCGGAGCAACGCGCCGCCAACCGCGCGAACTGGCTCGCCCTCGACCCCGCAGTGAAGTGCTACATGCCCGGCATCCCGCGGGCGGTCTACATGCCGTTCCCGTTCCAGTTCGTGCAGACGCCGGACGCGATCCTGGTGGCCTACGAGTTCGCGAGCACCAGCCGCGTCATCCACCTGGACCGGGCCGGGACGGAAGCCGAGCTGCCTTCCTGGATGGGCTACTCGCTCGGACGTTGGGAGGGGGATACCCTCGTCGTCGACGTTACCGCACAGGTCCCGGACACTTGGTTCGACGCGTCCGGCAACTTCCACAGCGACGCGCTGCACGTCGTCGAGCGCTATACGCCGACGGGTCCCGACACGCTGTGGTACGAGGCCACTATCGAGGACCCCAACGTGTTCACGCGGCCGTGGACGATCTCCATGCCGCTCTACCGGCGGCTTGAGCCGGACGCCCAGATCCTGGAGTACAAGTGCGTAGAGTTCGCCGAGGAGGCGACCTACGGGCACCTTTACCATCGCGAATGACATGAGGAACGCCCGCATGCATCACGCCACCAGCCATCCCTCCCGCCAGGGAGCCCTCGTCGCCGCGTGCGTCGTCGCGGCGGCCATCGCCTGCGGCGCGTCCGCGCAGGACGAGGCGCCGCGGACGTCCTGGGGAGTCCCCGACCTCCAGGGTACGTGGGACTTCCGCACGTTGACCCCGATGCAGCGGCCCGAAGAGTACAAGGACCGCGCGTTCCTGACGCCCGAGGAGGCGGCAGCCTTCGAACAGAAGGTCGCGGACGGTCGGGCCAACCCCGCCGAGCGAACGGGACAATCCGACGTGGACGTGGGTTACAACACCGGCTTCCTGGACCTCGGCACCGAGTTGTCCACGTCCCTGCGGACCTCCCAGATCGTCGATCCGCCGAACGGCCGGTTGCCGGGGCTGACCGATGCGGCGCGGTTGCGCTACGCGGAGTGGCGCGAGGTGTGGAGCCGTCCGCCCCAGACCGCCGCGGACCGCCCACCCTCCACGCGCTGCCTCATCGGCTTCAACGCCGGGCCCCCCATGACGTCGGGCGCTTACAACAACATCATGCGCCTCTTCCAGGCGCCGGGCTACGTCGCGATCCTGATCGAGATGGTCAACGAGCACCGCATCATCCCGCTCGACGGGCGGGACCACGTGCCGGACAACGTGCGCCTCTGGAAGGGCGACTCCCGCGGCCGCTGGGACGGCGACACCCTGGTCGTCGAGACCGTGAACTTCACGCCGCACACCACCCACAGCGGCAGCGGCATGAACATGCACCTGACGGAACGCTTCACCCGCATCGACGACGACACGCTCCGCTACGAGTACACCGTGGACGACCCGGAGATGTTCGAGGCGCCGTGGTCGGTGGAGACCGACATGCGGCTGACCGGCGACGATGTCTACGAGTACGCCTGCCACGAGGGCAACTACGCCATGCGCCTGATGCTCTCGGGCGCCCGGCGGCAGGAGCAGCAGGGCGTCGACGACGACACCTGGCTGCCGAGCTGGTACAAGTGGATGCCGAAGAAGGAGGACCTGGCGGGCGGGGAGGAGTAGCACCCTCCGCCGGACAGCCCCACGTCCTCACGGAATCCGTACCGGCGGGGCACTCGCCACCGCGAACGCGCTGCAACGCCTCAGGGCACAGCCGCCTGAGGCCGTCGACAACACCGAGCGCGATTGTCAACTCTTTTCGCGAGGAGTACGCTCTTAAGGGCGTTCTATACCATTTATACGGCGCTTAACCGCACATGACTGCCAAAAACACTCTTACAACCGCGCCCCCGTACGCCGTCGAGCATGCCCTGAAGCGGCTTGGGGCCAACCTCCGCGCCGCAAGGTTGCGCAGGAACCTGACGATCCAGAGCGTCGCCGACAGGATTGGCACGGGTCCACGCCCCGTGTCCGACGCCGAGAAGGGCAAGCCATCGACCGGCGTAGCCGTCTACGTCGCCATGCTCTGGACGTACAACCTGCTGCACGGCCTGGAGGACGTTGCCGATCCCGCCCTCGACCACGAGGGACTGGCCTTGAGCTTTCGTCGGGAGCGCGCTCGGGGCCGCCAACCGGAACGCCTGGACGATGACTTCTAGTGCGCTGTGTCACAAATACCTTCGCGTTTGCACTGCGCCTTTTCGCCGCTGGCGGCGTTGCGCCTCCTCACGTGGGGCCTGCCACTGTTCGTCGGACGCGCCTTGCCAGCGACAAAAATGCGCTACCGCAAACACAAAGTTATTCGTGACACAGCACACTAGCGTCGCCGCATGAACGGAGAGTGTTTCGTTTACATCGTCCTGCCCGGCGACACCGGGTTCACGACCGCCGGTCGGTTCGTGCTGAGCGCCGACCGGCAGGGTTTGCCGACAGGCCGGTTCGTCTACGGACGACGTTACCTGGCCCGTCCAGAGGCAGTCCCCATCGATCCCATTGAACTCGGGCTCACCACGGAGAGCTTCGAAACTCGGCGGCTCCATGGCGTCTTCGGCGCGCTCCGCGACGCAGGGCCAGACTACTGGGGCCGGCTGGTGATCGAAAGGCACTCCGGCGCAACGGCGCTCGGCGAACTCGACTATCTGTTGTATGCGCCGGAGGATCGCGCCGGCGCGCTGAGCTTCGGTCTGCATCGGGAACCACCCGCCCCGCGCAGAGCATTCTCCCGAACGCTGGATCTCGCGGAACTACAGCGTCTGGCGGATGCCATCATCGCCGACAAGGAACTGCCGCTCGATCACGATTCCGAGCAGGTCAAGGAGTTGCTGCTCGCCGGCACATCCATGGGCGGTGCGCGACCCAAGGCCGTCGTCCTCGACGGCGACGACCTGTGGATTGCGAAGTTCAACCGGCCGGACGACCGATGGAATCACGCACGGGTCGAGCACGCGATGCTGGTGCTGGCGCGCGAGTGCGGGTTGGAGACCGCGGAGAGTCGGGTCGAGACGGTCGGCGACCGTGACGCCCTGCTCGTAAGGCGTTTCGACCGCGCAAGGGCCGGCGTCGGATTTCGGCGCGCACGGTACTTGAGTGCGCTGACTCTGTTGCGCGCGGAAGACACGCATCATGACCGGGCGAAGTGGTCCTACGTCCTGCTCGCGGAGGAACTGCGCCGCGTTTCGGCGCGACCGCAACAGGATGCGCGGGAGTTGTTTCGTCGGATGTGCTTCAACGCGCTGATCTCCAATACTGACGATCACCCTCGCAACCACGCCGTCATCGCGATGGACACCGACTGGCGCCTCTCTCCCGCGTACGACTTGACGCCTTCCACCCCGGTGAGCGACGAGCGACGCGACCTTGCGCTTGTCTGCGGCGACCTGGGCCGTTACGCCCACGTCGAGAACCTGCTCTCGCAACATTCCCGATTCTTGATCGACCACGCGGCTGCCGAGGCGACGGCCAGAGTGATGGAACAAACGGTGCGCAACCGGTGGCACGCCATTGCCAGAGCGCAGGGGGTCACGGAAGGAGATTGCGAGAGGATTTCACGCGCGTTCGCCTATCCGGGATTCCGGCTACTGCTACCGAATCGGGCCTGAGCGCCTATCGGTCAAGCTGGACTGCAGCCGATGAGGTCGCGGTCTCCCGCCAGATCCGCGCCCGCGAGATCACGTACTGCCGAATGAGTTCCGCGTCCTCGGGCGTCAGCACGTCCGCGTAGCCCATCATCCCCTCGTCGCGGAGCATGCCGCCGAGGACGATGGCCGGAAACTGCGCGTGCGTCTCGGCGGTCATCATTTTGAGGTCGGCCATGAGCGGCTCCAGGGTGCTGTCGCCGTGACACCACATGCACGCCTCGTGGTACAGCGCGCTGCCGCGCTCGACTTCCTCGACGCTCGCGGTGAGCGGCGGAGGTTCCGGGATCTCGCTCGGGCGCTCCGGCGGCGCCGGCCACTGCGCGGCGCCGTCGAGCGCGAACACCAGCAGGCTGCCGAAGTTCTCGTGGCGGTTCGTGGCGGACGCCAGGATCGCGACGTATTGCGTGCCGTCCACCGCGTAGGAGATGGGGGGCGCGCTGATCGCCCCGTACGTCTGGAACTCCCACAAGGATGACCCGTCGTCCGCGTCGTACGCGACGAACGGGCCCATCTCCCCTCCCTGGAAGACCACGCCGCCGGCGGTAGCGAGCACGCCGCCGTTGTTCCAGGTCGGATTCTCGGTGGACCAGAGCGTCTCGCCGGTGAGCGGGTCGAAGGCCTTCAGGCGCCCGGCGGTCTCCGGCACCGGTCCCGCCGCTTCCACGGCATGCTCGCGCGGCCCGCCCACCCGCACGCCGAAGCTCATGCCGACCTCGTTCAGCTTGAAGACGCCGGTCCGCACGAACTCCTCCGGCAGCGAGAAGAAGAACGGCAACTCCTGCGTCGGGATATACATGACGCCCTGGCGCGGATCGAACGACATCGCGTGCCAGTTGTGGCCCCCGCCGGCGCCGGGCAGCACCCACTTCGGCTCCTCGTCGTAGTACATGTCCGGGTTCTCGACGGGCCGGCCCGTCTCCATGTCCACGTGGGTGGCCCAGTTGATGGGTCCGTAGGGATGCGCGCGCAACAGGGCGCCGTCCTCCCGGTCGATGACGTAGAAGAACCCGTTCTTCGGGGCCTGCAGCAGCACCTTGCGGTCGACGTCGTCCACGCGCATGTCCGCCAGCACCATGTCCTGCGTGGCGGTGTAGTCCCAGTTGTCGCCCGGGGTCGTCTGGTAGTACCAGTTCATCGTGCCCGTCTCGGCGTCCACGGCGACGATCGAGGCGAGGAACAGGTTGTCGCCGCCGCCCGGCGACCGGATCGCCCGCGGCCAGGGCATGCCGTTACCCACGCCGAGGTAGACCTGGTCGAACTCGGGGTCGTAGACGATGGAGTGCCACACGGTGCCTCCCCCGCCGTACTCCCACCACTGCCCAGACCACGTCCCCGCGGCCTGCTCCATCTCCGGATGCTCGAACGGCAGCGACGGGTCGCCCGGCACGGTGAAGAAGCGCCAGACCTCTTCGCCGGTCTCCGCGTCCCAGGCGCTCGCGTAGCCCCGCACGCCGAACTCGGAGCTGCTCTGGCCGATGTAGACGTTGCCGCCGCCGACGCGCGGCGCCCCGGTGACGGTCGTCGGCACGCGACTCGCCGGGTCGCCCGTAAAGGCTTCCCAGATCCGCTCGCCGGTGGCCGCGTCGAGGGCGATCAGGCGCGCGTCGAAGGCCGCCAGGTAGATGCGGTCGCGGTAGTAGGCCACGCCGCGGTTGACGGGGCCGCCGCAGCAGGCATAGCGGACCAGGTCGGGATCGATCTCCGGGTCGAACTTCCACAACTCGGCGCCCGTCTTCGCATCGAGCGCGTACGTGACGCCCCACGGGTCCGCCACGTAGACGACGCCGTCCACCATGATCGGGCTGCCCTGCACGCGGTGGCGCACGCCAAGATCCTTCGACCACGCGAGGCCAAGGCGCGCAACCGTCTCGCGGTCGATCTGCGTCAACGGCGAGAAACGCTGTTCCTCGAAGGTGCGCCCATAGGTGAGCCAGGATCCCGGCTCCTCGCCAAGCGCCCGGACGATGCGGGCGTCGTCGACCGTCGCGGCGACCCGCGCCCCGTCGGGCACGGGCTGGCGGGACATCGGATACGGCGCGCCTTCGCGGAAGAAGAGGAGCCATGCCGCCCCCAGAGCGACCGCCAGGAAAACCGCCAGCCACGCGGTCGAGATGCCGGCCTGCTTCGATCGGCGCGATCCGTACATGGGAGCCAACCTCCCCGGCGGCGACCGGTTAGTCGGGCAGGTTCGTTTCCCCGTCCCGCGCCGGTTCGGTCGGGTCCGCCCCGTCACGCGGCGCGCCCGTACCGGAGGAGCCCATGAAGAGACGCGTCCCGTCGGGGAACGTGATGTCGCGCCCGCTCCCCCAGCACATCGGGTTGCAGACCTGGTCCTTGCTCTGGTAACCGCGCACGACGACCTCCGTGCCCGCCGTCAGGATGGTCCGGGTGAGTCCCCTGCGCAGCAGCGTGTTCGGCGTGCCGGCCTCGAGCATCCAGTCTTCGGTCGACCCGTCCTCCTGGTCCATGCGCACGTGCACCCAGGCGTGGGGATTGATCCACTCGACACGCGTCACCGTGCCAGTCACCTCGATCGGCAGGTTCGCGTCGAACTCCGCAGAAAAGGCGTGGTGCCCCGCGGCCGCGGCCGGAATGAGGAACGCCACCGCCAGCGCCCATCCGCGGATACTCGGTCTCATGGTCTCTCCCTGCGTCGGGTTGCGCACCGCCGATTGTATCGAATGGATCCCGGCCCGTAGGGGTAGCATCGCGCCGGCGTCACTCGCCCGGAGTTCCCGTGATGACCACCACCCTGGAACACCTTCCCGTAGAGCGCGGGATGCGCATGCGCGGCCTCTCCATGACCCGCCTGGAGACGTTCGCGGACGCTGCCTTCGCCTTCGCGGTGACCCTCCTGGTCATCTCCGTGGACGACCTGCCCGAGACCTTCGAGGAGCTCGAGATCGCGATCAAGAGCATCCCCGTGTTCCTGTTCTCGGCGGCCCAGGTGTTCGCCCTGTGGATCGCGCACCGCAACTGGAGCCGCGTCTACGGGCTGGACAACGGGGTCGCCGTGCTGCTGACGCTGCTGCTCGTCGTGGGCCTGCTCGTCATGGTCTTCCCGTTGCGGATCGTCTACGCGTTCGGCGTGGCCGATCTGAGCGACGACTGGATACCACCGCCCTTCGTGCTCGACCCCGTGACCTGGGCCGAGCAGTTGACCCTCGTGTTCGTCACCTACGGCATCTCCTGGGCATGGCTCGCCGGCGTCGTCGTCGCGATGTTCGCCTACGTCCTGGTTCGAAGCCGGGGCCTTGAGTTGAACGCCGCCGAACGCAGGAACGCGGTGGTCTTCCTCGCGATGTACGGCGTCATCGCCCTCTCGGGCGTGTCCTCGGTCACGCTGGCCCTGACGCTCCCGCACGACCTGCTGCACCTGGCGGGGTACCAGTACTTCCTGTTGCTCCCGCTGCCCGTCATCGCGCTCGCGCTGCGGGCACGGGAGCGGAACAGGCTGCGCGACGCCACCGTCCCGGCGGGCCAATAGCGGACGGGCGGATCACGCGGAAGCGCTTTCCCCGGCAAGCGACAGAAAGTCAGCGGCGAGGCGCGGACCGGCGCCCTCGTCCTCGTGCTTGAAGAAAGCGAAGCCCATGCGCGCGTCCGTCGCGTCGGCGCGGGCGATCCACTCGCGCAGGGCGTCGTCGTCGTAGCCCGGCCGGCGCAGCCGGAAGTACAGCCAGTCCGTACTGGCGAGGAAACCCGGTGTCTCGAGCTTGCCGTCGTCCGACACGCAGAGCGCGGCGCCATGCCTGCGCAGGATGTCCGCGATCTCGTCGTCGAACCAGGACGCGTGCCGGAACTCCACCGCCGCCGGCAATTCCCGCGGCCAGGCGGCGAGGAAGGCGTCCAGCCGATCCGCCCCCTTGCGCAGGAACGGCGGCAACTGGAAGAGCACGCAGCCGAGCTTGTCCTCGAGCTTCGCCACCCGCGACGAGAGAAAGCCGACGGCGTCGTCGGCGTCCTCGAGCTTCGCGTGGTGCGTGATCCGGCGCGACGCCTTGATCACGAAGCGGAACTCCGCCGGCACCGCATCCGCCCACCCTTCGAGCACGTGGCTGCGCGGCATGCGGTAGAACGTGTTGTTGATCTCCACCGCCGGCAGGCGGCCGGCGTAGAACGACAGCATGTCGGCGGCCGCGAGGTCCTCCGGGTAGAAGACCCCCTTCCACTCCTTGTAGCTGTACCCACTCGTTCCGGCGAGCCAATCCACGGGCCGGAGTTCCCTCAGCCGCAGAGAATCGGTAAGCCCTGCCGGTACGCGTCCTCGGCCCGGACACGCAGCTCGTCGAGCGTCCGGCTGCCGATGGGGTGGTCCACCATGGCGAAGGGATAGTCGGCGAGGCCCAGGGCGCGCGCGATGTTGCGGCCCGTCTTCTCGAACGGGTGCGTGCAGATCACGAGCGCGGGCTTGCCGAGTTGTTCGAAGGAGATGCCGTCATGCACACTGCACGTTGAACAGCTCCCTCAGT
>JAPPHP010000391.1 GCA_028821035.1 Gammaproteobacteria bacterium
GGGCGCCGGCTGCGATGCGCTGCCGGGCACGTCCGGCGCCGAGCGCACGCCCGAGATGGACGGCTTCTGTGCGCGGCGCGACGCGCTCGCGGCGCGGCTCGACCTCCTGGCGGCGGCCGGACGCGGTGCTCCCGTCAGGGACGCGTTCCTGGTCGAGGCGCTGGAGGACACACGCCTCGAACTCGCCGCGGCGCACGGGGTGAAGTCGCTCTACGTGCTGTCCGACATGATCCAGCACGCCGACTGGTACTCCCATCTCGACCTCTCGCCGGAGGAATGGGACTTCCAGCGCTTCGCCGACCTGCGCGAGGCCCAGGCGGCCCTGTTCGGTGCGCCCCCGCCTCCGGTCGCGGGACTTCACGGCACTCTTCTCTATATCCCCAGGCGGGGCGTCACCGATGCCGTGGACGCGCGTATGCAACACCGGGCGTTCTGGCAGGCGTACTTCCATGGCTCGGTGGCCTTCGAGGACCAGCCGGTGATGGCGGCCTATGCGGCGGAGCCACTGATGGGACAGCTCACGGAACTCGAGGTGGCGACCCGGGAACAGGAGCGGCTCGCGCGCGAGCGGGAGCGCTCGGAGCGGCTCCGCGAGCAGTTGGAGCGCGAGAACGCGGCCCTTGCCGAAGCCCGCGCGCGCGCCGCCGCCGAGCGGCGCGAACTCGAGGCCCAGCAGGCGCGTTGGGAGGCCGACCGCGCGGAGGAACAGCGTCGGATGGAGGCGGAACGCGCCGAAGTGGAGCGCTTGAGGGCCGAGCTGGAGGCGCGCCGCGACGTGGAGTGACGGGTTATGGGTCGTCGCCGTCCGCGAAAGCGAAGCCCTCGGCCGCCCACCCGACGACGCCGCCGATCATCTCCTTGACCGGCCGACCGAGGCGCGCGAGGCGTACGGCGGCCTTGTTCGCGCCGTTGCAGTGCGGTCCCGCGCAGTAGACGACGAAGAGCGTGTCCGCCGGCCAGGCCGCCATCCGCTCGGTCTCGATCTCGGCGTGGGGTAGCGAGATCGCACCCGGTACGTGCGCGTCGGCGTAGGCCTCGCGGCCACGGACGTCGAGCACGACGAAATCGGAGGCGCCGTGCGACAGGGCGTCGTGGACGTCCCAGCAGTCCGTCTCGAAGGCGAGGCGTTGCGTGAAGTGCGCCGCCGCCTCGCCGGGGGGTGCGGCAGCGACCGCTGTTACGTTGTTGGGCATGGTGTCATTCTCCGTCTCTGTTCCGGGCCCGCCTCACCGTGGTTCGCGCCAGACCCGGTCGGCCAACTCCCGCAGGGCGGGCGAATCTGCGGTGCGCAGCCGCCGGGAGAGCGCTCGCAACTCGGCCGGCGACTTCTCCGCCCGAAAAGCGGCCAGTCCGGACACGTCGTCGAGGGCGATGCCCGCGCGGCGTTCGGCCAGATCCCGCCAGGGTGCTGCCGGGTCCAGGCGACGCGCGACGATGCGGTCGTAGCCGGTACGGGCGGCCTCGCTGTCGCGGAGGTCCCGCAACACCCGGTCGAACACCTCGAATGCGCAGATCGTGTGGACCACGCCCGCCATGTCGACGAGGTCGCCGAGTTCCTCGAAGGTGCGGGAACTGCACGCCTCGAGGTTCGCGGTCACGTCGAAACCGGGGAAGAGCGCCTCGGCCAGGTCCGCCGTGTTCCGTTGCGGGAGCAGGCGGTCGAAGGGCGAATGGTACAGGAGGATGCGCGCGTCGGTGTCGGGTAGCGTCGCCGCGAGATCCGCGATGTTGGAGAACGAGTTGAGCTGCAGCATCGTCTTGAGGGCGTCGAAGCGCTCGTCGCCGTCCAGCATGCCCGTGACGAAAGCCTCGGAGAGGCGCTCCCCGTCGAGCGCATCGTCGGGGGTGAGCCCGACGTCCGTGTACCGGAGCAGCGCCGGCAGGATCCGGCCGACGGCGTAGGGCAGCATGACGCCGGGGTCGACCTCCCGGCACCAGGGGTTGCCGTCGCAGCGGTCGGCGACGTGCTCGAGGACCCCGCGGAAGGACCGGTAGAGGTCGTGCGGTCCGCCGCCTGCGTAGACTTCGCGGACGGCGATGTCATCCGCCAGGGACGCGCCGGCCAGCCACAGGGCGACGGCGCTGTGTCCTCCCTGGGAGTAACCGACGAGCGCGGCCTCCACCGGGTCCGGCGCATCGTGGAAGGCCGCGTACCGCGCGTCGTCCAATACGGCGCGCACCATGTCCAGGCCGTTGGCGGCGACGCGGTTCGCCATCAGGTAGGTTTCCGGCTCGTCCGCTCCGTCCCCGTGGCCGCGTCCCCAGTTGTCGGGCGCCACGACCAGGTAGCCGCGGCCGGCGAGCAGGTTGGCCAGGACGACCGTGCCGTCGTTCGGCCTCAGGCGGCTGGGCGTCGAGCCGGTGGCGTGCGCCAGCACCACGATGCGGTCTGGCCGCACGTAATCCGACGCGCCGCGGACATCGGGCTCTGCCACCAGCCCGCTCAGGGTAGCCGCGGCGCCCGAGGGGCTGCGCGACGCGTAGGACACGGCCGCGGACCGCGTGCCCCATGCCGCCCGGCCGCCGAGCTCCGTCCACGTCCGCTCGGCGATCTCGGCGACGAGCAGCGCGACGAGCGTCCCGACGATCGGCGTGTCGACCTCCTGCAGGACCGCTTCGCGCACGTACTGGTCGAACAGCCGGTCCACGGAGCGCCGCGAGAACGCCGCCGCGGCGCGCACCTCGACACCCGTCGGCGCGGGGTCCGCGGCCGACGAGAACTCGAGCACGGCCCGATGCCGCGACCCGTCCGCGGCCGTGGCGTCCACCTGGATCTCGTGATCCGCGCCCGGTTCGAGCGTGCAGGCGAGCCGGTGGTGGACGACCTGGCGGCCGTCGTCCGAACCGCCGAGGTCGAAGAGCCCCCGGCGCAAGGCGATCCCCGTCGGCTCGCAGGTGCCCGAATACTCGAAACGCCAGTCCGCGTCAGCGACGTGGACGGCGTGCAGGCTCGGGGTGGTGGGGTCCACGGTGACGCCCGGCGCCGGCATGCTGTCCGCCAGGGGGATGGGGGTCGGTGGCGGAGGTGCCGTGGGGCCCGGAGACCCGGAGCCGCCGCCTCCTCCCCCTCCGCATGCGGAAACGAGGACCGCGGCCCACAGGGCGAGGGGACGGTAGCGAAGCAGGTGCGGCAATCTCCCGATGGCTGGGGTGGGCCGGTGGGTGTTGTCGAAGCGTTGATTCTACTTTCAATCCGGGCGGACGGGCGTCCGGGCTTCCCGCCGCGATGGCGTTCAGGACTCGGGAGTGTCCCCGGTGCCGGCGGCGCCGCCTTGGACCCCCGCCAGGGATCGCACGAGCCGGACGAGGTCCGCCTGGCGGGTGAGCCCGTGCTTGGTGAACATGTGCTTGACGTGGGAGCGCACCGTGCTCTCCCGGCGCCCCGTCGCCGCGGCGATCTCGCGCACGGTCATGCCGCGGGCCAGGAGTACCGCCGCCTGGCTTTCCGCACGCGTGAAACGCAGGGTCTCGGCGACGATGGCGACGTCCAGGTCGGTCGGTTGCGCGGCATCGGGCACGAGCACCAGCGCGGCCACCGGCCACGCCCCGGGGTCCGCCTCCCCGCCGCCCACCGGGATTACGTGGAGTACCAGGGGCGAGCCGGAGGGACGCCTCGCGGCCATCGTACCGCCCGCGCCGCGAATCCCGAACGGCGGCAAGGCGCGGGCCAGCAGATCCTGCAGTTCGGCGTTGGCCGTCGGCGGTTGGGCGGACAGGCAGCCACCCGTGTCGAACAGCACATCGCCGGCGCGCAGGAGGGTCCGCGCCCGGTCGTTCGCCGCCACGATGCGCGCCCGGCGGTCGAGCTGGATGACGCCCAGGCCGGCGGCCTCGAGGAGGCCCTCCAGCGTCCTGCCGAGAGTGCCGGCCCTGCCTAGCGCCACCTGCACCCGGACGGTCTGGCGGATGTGCGGCAGGAGACGGCGGATCAGGTCGAGCTGTGCGGACGACCAGCCGTCATCGTGGATGGGGTCGTGCACCATCCACATGATGCGCGACCCGCGGGGCCCGTCCAGGCGCACGTTCACCGCGTTTGCGCAGTGGACCTGGCGGAACGCGTGTTGCACCGGCGAAGTCTTCAACTCCCGTTCGGTGAGGACCTCGGTGTTGTGGATTAGCTGGCCGTCGGGCGCATGACGCAGACGGGGAACCCGCTCGTCCAGGGGATAGTAGGTGCCGTGGTAAAGGCGCTCCAGATCCAGGCGCCGCTCGCCGTGGGTGCAGGTCCAGTAGAAGGCGATCCGGGCGTCCTCGTTGGAATCCCCGTCGCCGAAAATCAGGCTTTGGCCGTGCACGCCGAGGGCATCGTCGACGACCGCCGAGAAGCCGGGCCAGCGCGCGGGGTCGAGTGCCGCCTCGTGGAGCGCCGCGAGGATACGCGCGAAGGTCGCCTCGTCCTTCATTGTCTCGCGTCGGCGTGTGGGCGTACTGCTGCCTCACCCATGTTGGGGAGCATAGGCGCGGTCGGCGCCAAGCGCGTCCCCAACTTTGGGGATGAAACGCGCCAGGCCTCCCCGTCCTCCCGAAGCGACCGGGAGCTCAAGCCACAAGTGACCCCAAGGTTGGGGACGCGAAAACACGTACCCGCCCCTATAGTCCGGCGCTTCGCGGCGCACCGAGCGCAATGTCGGAAGACGGGTAGTAGTGTGACTTCTGACGATCCGCAAGAGCCGGCGAGGAATGCGGCCGGCGCGGCAGGGATCGATGCATCGAGCGCCGCATACGACGACGCGTTGGCATTGCAGGAACGGTTGCTGGCCGGCGTCTCCGAGACCTTCGCACGGACGATACCGGAACTGCCGCAACCGTTGCGGGCAGCCATGACCAACTTCTACATGCTGCTCAAGGTTGCGGACGTCGTTGAAGACTCGCCGGTACTGGAGCCGGAGCGGAAGCGGCGGCTCCTTGGCCAATACGTCGAAGTGGTGGACGGTCATGCGCGTCCCGAGGCTTTCACCCATGCGCTGCTCCCCGCGATTTCGGAGGGAGCGACCGTCGCGGAACTGGACCTGGTGGCAAACACCGGAACACTGCTGGCGATCACGAACGGTCTCGGGGACACCTCTCGTGACGCGATCAAGCGGTGCGCCCGGGTCACGTCGGGGGCGATGGCGGAATTCTGCGATACCGGACCGAGCGGACTCGCGAGCATGGGCGAGCTGGACCGGTACTGCTACCTGACGTCCGGCGTGGCCGGGGAGACGATTACCGACCTGCTGTGCGACTACTCCATCGCGATCGCCAGGCGACGGGAGCCCATGTACGATCTGTCGCGGGACTTCGGGCGCGCGGTCCAGCTCGTGAACATCCTGCGGGACCGGTGGGAGGACCGGGAACGCGGCGTCTGCTGGCTCCCGAGGGACGTGTTCGGTGGCGGTCCCGACCCTCTGTCGGACGTGTCCGCGCGCGAGTTCCAGGAAGCGGTTCTGGGTCTGACCCGACTTGCGCGACGCTACCTGGCGGCTGCGCTGGACTTCACCCTGATGATTCCCCGACACGAGACGGGGGTCCGCCGGTTCCTCCTGTGGTCCCTCGGAGCGATGCTCGTCGTCGCGAGACGGATTGCGGCCAACCCGGGGTTCAGGAGCGTGGACGAGGTGAGCGTCCATCGAGACATCCGGGCGGTCGTTGCCGCGAGCAGCCTCGCCGTGCGATCGGACCGGGCGCTCCGGTGGATGTTCGACGTCGCCGTGCGATCGCTGTGAGCGTGACAGGGGGAGTGTACGGACCGTGGAGTTGATACTCGTTCGCCACGGGTCTCAGGAGCCGGACGACGCTGCCAACGTCGATCCGGCGCTCTCCGAGACCGGGAGGCGCGAAGCCCGGCAGGTGGCCGACTACCTCGCCCGCGAAGCTGTGGATGCCATCTACACCAGCCCGTTGCGCCGCGCCGTCGAGACGGCGGCTCCTCTCGCCAACGCCCTGGCGCTGGACGCGGTCGTGTGCGACGGCGTCGTCGAGTACCACCCCGACGCGGTGGACTACGCGGCGTTACGGCACTTCAAGGCCGAGAACTACGCCGCCGCACAGGCCGCCCTGGCGAACTTCGGCAACCAGGCGGACCTCGAGCTGTTCCGCATGCGCGTCGTCGACGCCATGGAATCCATCGTCGCAGACCACCCCGACGGGCGCGTGGCCGTGTTCTGTCACGCCTCCGTGATCAACGCCTGGGCATGCTCGGTACTCCGCTTGCCATCGCGGCCGTTCGTCAACGTGGCCCACGGCAGCATCAGCCGTTTCCTGTGCGCCTCGGCCAGCGCCAGCTTCGTCTCCAGCCTCAACGAGACGCAGCATCTCGTGCCGGACCCATAGCGGACGTAACACGTTGATTTTGGCGGAGAGGCAGGGATTCGAACCCTGGGTGCCCAAAGGACACACCTGATTTCGAGTCAGGCCCGTTCGACCAACTCCGGCACCTCTCCGGGAGCGGGCATTGTGGTCGAGATCGGGCTGCGCGTCCAACCGCCGCCGGACCGAGTACGAAGCACATGCCGTCACGTCCACGGCATCCTAGAATTCACCAGATCGAGCCGCGTGCCGGAGACGAGTCACAGCCCATGTGCACGATCGATGAGGAGAGGGGGATACCCGAACCCATTGTTCGAGCCGTGGTGTGCTTCGTCGAACGCATCGGGCCGTTCTTTCCGGCCGGGAGCCTGCGCATGGGAGGCGGCACGATCCTCCAGGCGCGGTGGGGGCACCGTCGGTCCACCGATGCGGATCTCTTCTGCGACCCGCGGACGTATGTCGAGACGGTGCGCGAACACGGGGAGGCCATGGAGCGTGAGATCAGGAACGTCGCCGACGACGAGGAGGAGGGGGAGCCGTTCGTCGACCTCGTGGCCACGTTCTCCCGGGTTGGCGACACGGAGGTGACGATCCTGCCGGCGGCGCCATTGCTCGACGAAAGCTCGGGACGGCACGTACCGGGCACGACGGTCCGGACCGAGTCGACGGGCGACATCCTGGCGGGGAAGCTCGTCCACAGATTGGGTGGTGCGGGCGTGGTGGAGCCGCGGGACCTGTTCGATCTCGTTGCCGCCGAGCGCCACGACCCAACCGCGTTGCGCCGTGCGGTCGGGCTGCTCACAGACCTTCAGGTACAGGAGATCTCCGCAACGTTGCTCATGCTTCCGCCCCGGTGGGAGCTGACGACGGACAAGCCGGTGCTGTCGATTTCCGGCGACCACGCGAGGGTGGTCCCAGCCGATGTCGTGGAGGTGCTTCGTCGGTCGGCGCAGGCGTCCGGCGAGTCGAAAGCTGGCCCGGCGCCGTGAAGCCGTGAACAGCCTGCACCTCCCACACTACCGGCAGCGCCCCATCCGCCTGCACGACCAGGCGGCCTTCTCCGAAGTGAAGCCGCCCCCGCCCGAGTTCGCCCACGAGCGCCCCCACGCGATCTGTGCGCAACTCGTGGGACGTCACTGCGCCGGAATTCACGATCGTCCGAGCGGCCGGCAGGTGCTCGACTACCTGCGAGGCGATGCCGAAGGCGGACGCGTCATGGAGTGGACCGTTCGCTCGCTGTTGAACGGCTGTTCCGGGGGAGACGCAGCGCGGTTGGTGGCGGTGTGCCAGGTTCCCGTGGATCGACTCGCGCGGCGCGCACGCGCGCTGGACATCACCAACTTCGCGTTGATCCGGTATCTCAACCAGTTCGCGACCGTGCCGGAGGAGTAGCCCTCCCCGCGCGCGCCGCCGTCACCCCACCTCGATCCACTCCACCCCTTCTCCCTGCGTGGCGAACCGCAGCTCCCGCAGCCGGTCCGCGAACGGGCCGAACGCCGCGTCGAGGTGCCGCCTCGCGTTGTTCTGCTCGCTGACGTGGCCGACCACGACATGCGTCAGCCCGTCGTGCAGCACCCGGGCGAGGAAGTCCGCGGCCTGGTCGTTCGACAGGTGGCCGAGGTCGCCGGCGATGCGCCGCTTGAGGCGGGGCGGGTAGTCGCCCCGCATGAGCATGCCGAGGTCGTGGTTGCTCTCCATGAAGAGCGCCGTGCAGCCCTGGAAGCTCGCGGCGACATGGGGGGAGACATGGCCGACGTCGGTCAGAACGCCGAGGCGCACCCCGTTGCGGGTGAACACGAACTGCGTCGGCTCGCGCGCATCGTGAGGCACGGTCACCGATTGGACGGTGACGCCGTCGATGGCGAAGGTCGCGTCGCTGTTGAACGGGCGCGCGAGGTCGGGGTCGAGCTCCGACAGGCGCTTCAGCGTGCCGTGCGAGAGGTGCACGGGAATGCGGAAGCGGTGCGCCAACGGGACCACCCCCGAGGCGTGGTCCGAGTGCTCGTGCGTGACGAGGATGGCGGCGAGGCGCTCGGGCTCGACGCCGTGGCGGGTGAGTCGCGCCCACGTCTCCTTGAGCGCGAAGCCGCAGTCGACAAGGAGACAGGTGTCGCCGCAGGCGACGAGGGTGCCGTTGCCGGAACTGCCGGAGCCGATGGAGCCGAAGCGAATACTGCCGTTGGCCGGGTGGGCTTCGGGGCCGCGGCCGTCCAGCTCAGGCGGCGAATTCACGCAGCATGACCAGGAGCTGCTGGCTCAGGTCCTGGGGTGCGGGGTCGCCCCCCGGCTCGAACACCTGGACGACCTGGGAGTCGCCGGCGGAGACGATCCGGACGTCGAAGGACCGCGTGCCGCCCCGTCCCCGGCCGGGGATGAGCCGTGAGAGGAAGCCGGGGCGGTCGCCGCCGAGTTCTCGCGGGTCGATCTCGACCTGGAAGGACCCGGTCGACCTCTCGAGGTCGTTGACCGAGAGCGGGGCGCGCTGCAGCGCCTGGCCGACCACGGCCCACGCCCGCTCGAAGTCGACGTTGAGCCGCAGCAGCGGGTAGCCCTCGTCGTCCCGCTCGACGACCGCCTTCTCGCGGGACGCGATATCCAGCGCGATCATGGAGATCGACTGGGTGGTGACGTCGGCGCCGTAGTATCCGCCGAACTCGTGCAGGAGCTGCTCTTCGACGTCGGGAAGTGCGGAAACCGCCGGCCAGGGCTCGCCGGGCGTCGCCAGAGCGTCGTTCTCGTGGCGGATGTGGATCTCCGAGGATCCCGGGCGGATGCCGTGCTCGATCAGGAAGCGGACGCGGTCCCGGCCCGATGACACGCCGGCGTCGTTGCGCACGTCCTGGATGACGTCCCGCACGACGTCCCGGTATTCCTCGTCGCCGACCGTGAGCCAGCCCCCGTCGACGCGCCCGTCGGTGGGCGACTCCGCGGCGACGGCGACGCCGTTGTCTCCGAAGAACTGCTTCACGACCGGCCACGCCGTGGCGGGGGGGTCGCCGACCACCAGCCAGCTGCGTCCGGCGAGGCGCTGGATCTTGACGGCATCGTCGCTGGTGTCGGCGAAGATCGCGTCGGGACGCGGCGCACGCTTCGGGAAGTGCCGGGCGAGGGGCTTCGGGGCGATGGCGGGGATGTCGTAGGTGCTGCGGATGGGCGACGTCTCCATGTCGTCCGGGATGACCAGCGGCCGGCGCTCCCGGGCGTCGAGGTAGTCGTCCGAGGTGTTGCGGATGAAGCCCCGGTCGTCGTTGATCCAGGCGCAGCCGGCCAGCGCGCAGAGCAGGGCCCCGACCAGCGTCGGGCGCCAGGGTGCGTACGGCGGCCGGCGGCGTGACATTCGCGTGTGGTCCAAAGCGGTGCTGAAACGTTGGAACCGGGCGGCGTTCACAGCACGTCGAACGGCGCGAGACGTCGGCGCAACTCGTCGACGTGACCCTCGGACAGCCGGACCAGGGGCAGGCGGATCCCCGGGTCGACCCTGCCCATCAGGTGCAGGGCCCACTTGGTCGGCGCCGGGCTCGTCTCCACGAAGAGGATGTCGTGCACCGGTTGCAGGCGCGCGTCCAGTTCCCTTGCTCCGTCGGTGTCTCCGTCGAGGAAGGCCGTGCAGAACGCCGCCATCTCGCGCGGCAGGACGTTCGCGGTGACAGAGATGGTGCCGACGGCGCCGAGTTCCATCATGCGCAGCGTCTGGGCGTCCTCGCCGGAGAGCATGACGAACGTGTCGTCGCGGACCGCGTCACGGATATCGCCGACGCGCTCGGCGTCTCCGCAGGCCTCCTTGATGCCCGCGACGGTCGGCAGCGCGGCGATGCGGGCGACCGTGTCGGCCTTCATGTCGCAGGCGGTCCGGGGCGGCACGTTGTAGAGCACGAGCGGCACGTTCACGGCCTCGGCGATGGCGCGGTAGTGCTGGAAGAGGCCTTCGGGCGTGGGCTTGTTGTAGTACGGGGTGACGAGCAGGCAGGCATCGGCGCCCGCGGCGGCGGCCGCGGCCGTGAACTCGATCGCCTCGGCGGTGGAGTTGGAGCCCGTGCCGGCGATCACCGGGATGCGGCCGTCGACCCGCTCGATGGTCGCCTCGACGACGCGCTTGTGCTCGTCGTGGTCGAGGGTGGCGGACTCGCCCGTCGTTCCGACGGGCACGATGCCCTGCGTGCCCGACTCGATGTGCCAGTCGATGAGACCGTCGAGGGCGGCCCAGTCCACGGCGCCGTTCGCCTTCATGGGCGTAATCAACGCCACGATGCTTCCGCGCAGCATGCCGTAGTCCGAGCGAAGTTGCGGCTAATGGTAAAGGGGGGTGGTGCGACTCACAAGGCGCGCGCCACGGGCATGCGGCGCTCCGACGCGACCGAAGGTGGCGCGCTTACGGGACGGGCGGGTCGCTCGCGGTCTGGCGCGGCCAGGCGTTCAGGATCGCCTTCACCAGCGTCGCAAGCGGAATGGCGAAGAACACGCCCCAGAACCCCCACAGCCCGCCGAAGGCGAGCACCGCCACGATGATGACGATGGGGTGGAGGTCGTTCGCCTCCGAGAAGAGGATCGGCACGAGCACGTTGCCGTCGAGCACCTGGACGATGCCGTAGGCGGCCATCAGCCAGGCGAAGTCCCAGGACCAGCCCCACTGCAGGAAGGCGACCGCGGCCACGGGCACCGTCACCACGGCGGCGCCGATGAAGGGGACAAGCACGGACAACCCCACCATGAGCCCGAGCAGCGCGGCGTAGTTGAGGCCGAGCAGGGCGAAGACCACGTAGCTCACGAGGCCCACGATCACGATCTCGAGGAACTTGCCCCGGATGTAGTTCGCGATCTGGACGTTCATTTCCCGGCCCACGCGGTCGAGCAGGGGGCGCTGGGCGGGCAGCACGGAGAGCACGCGCGCGATCAGGCGGTCCCGGTCCTTCAGGAAGAAGAACACGGTGATCGGCAGCAGGATGAGGTAGAGGACGGAGGCGAACACGTTCGGCACCTGCGTCACCAGGCCCTGGAGGGCGGAGGCGCCGAGTTCGGTGAGCTGGGCGTTCAGCGTCGCGACCCAGCCGTCGATGGCGGTGGGCGAGAAGAGACCCGGGTAGCGGTCGGAGACGTCGGCGAGCACCTCGCCGAGCCGGTCGATCACCGCCGGCATCGCGTTCACGGACTCGTAGAGCTGTTGCCAGATCAGCGGCGCCACGAGCACCACGATCGCCACCGCGCCGCCGCCGAAAAGGAGGAACACGGCCCACACCGCGACCAGCCGGGGCACGCGCCAGCGGGTCAGGCGATCGACGAAGCTCTGCAGCAGGAACGCGATGACGAAGCCGGCGAGCACCGGGGCGAGGATGCCCCCGAGGGTCAGCAGCACGATCAGCGCCACCGCCAGCAGGACGATGAGGTAGATCGCCTCCTCGTTGGAGAAGTAGCGGTTGATCCAGCCGCCGATGACTTCGAGGAAGCGCACCGGGAGTCAGTCGTCTTTCTTGCGCAGGACGTAGAAGTACGTGCCGTCCCGCTCACCGGACTCCAGCAGCGCGTTGCCGCTCTGGCGCGAGAAGACATCGAAGTCGCGCACGGAGCCCGGGTCGGTGGCGATGACGCGCAGGAGCGTGCCGGCGGACATCTCGTTGAGCGCCTTCTTCGCCTTGAGGAGCGGCATGGGACAGTTCAGGCCGCTCGCGTCGACGACGGTTTCAGTGGCTTCGGGCATGGCCGGCAGAATAGCACCGATTCTCGCCCGCCCTGCGGGCGCGGCCACGCCGGGTGGCTTATGATGCAGCGCATGTGGATCCTGCGGCTGGCCGCGTTCCTGCTGGTCCTTGGCGTATGGGCGGGGGCGCACGGTGCGGAGTCGGAGGCGCTGCCGGAACTCGGCGACGCCTCCTCCGCCATCGTGTCTCCGGACATGGAGCGCCGGATCGGCGAGATGTTCCTGAAGCAGGTCCGGTCGAGCCTGCCGACAGTCCGTGACGAGATCCTGAAATACTACGTCTCGACGCAGCTCACGCAACTCGCGCAGTACTCGGAGCTGCGTGAGGCCGTCCTTTCCACGGTCCTGATCGACAGCCCGCAGATCAACGCGTTCGCGGCGCCGGGAGGCGTCGTCGGCATCAACCTCGGGCTGATGGTGCACGCCCTCGACGTCCACGAATACGGGTCCGTGGTGGCCCATGAACTCGCCCACCTCAGTCAGCGCCATTTCGCGCGCGGCATCGAGGCGCAGCAGCGCGGGGCCATGCCGATGCTGGTCGGCTTCATCGCCGCCGCCATCCTGGCGATGACCGCGGGGGGCGACGCGGGCATGGCGGCCATGGCCGGCACCCAGGCCGCCGCTATGGACAACCAGCTCCGGTACAGCCGCGGCCGCGAGCAGGAGGCGGACCGCATCGGGCTCAACACGGTCGTGCGCGCGGGGCTCGACCCGCACGGCATGGCGCGGATGTTCCAGCGCATGCAGCGCGCCTTCCGGTTCACCGAGCGGCCGCCGGAGTTCCTGCTGACCCACCCGATCACCGAGACGCGCATCGCCGACGCGCGCAACCAGGCGGCGCGTTACCCGGTCGTGCAGGTGCAGGGCTCGCGGGACTACCAGTTGATGCGCATGCGGGCGCTCGTGCACTTCGCGGAGACGCCCAGCCGGGCCATGGCCGAGGCGCGCGACACCGAGGGGACGCCGGACGCGCGCGCGTACCGGCTGGCGCTGGCCCGGTCCGGCGTCGGAGAACACGTGGAGGCCGTGATCGGAATGCAGGACCTGTTCGAGGCGGACCCGGGCAGCATCCTCCTGTCGGCCTCCTATGCGGACGCGCTCATCGAGGCGGGTCGCTATGACACGGCGGTGCGGCACCTGTCGCATCAACTCGTCATCAACCCCGACAACCAGCCGTTCGCCATGCTCTACGCGAAGGCGCTCTCCGGGCAGGAGCGGCACGCCGCGGCGCAGGAAGTGCTGGAACGCCAGAGCCGCGTGCACGCCAACGACATCGAGGTGTGGCACGACCTGGCGGAGGTCGCGGGTCTCGCGGGCGACATCGTGCAGGTGCACCGCGCGCGGGCGGAGTTCTTCGCCCTCTTCGGCGACTACCGCAAGGCCATCCAGCACCTGGAGTACGCACGCGGCCTCATCGAACCGGACAACATCCGTTCGATGGCAGGGCTGACGCAGCGGATCCTGGATCTCAGGACAGAGCTGGAATCGCTGAAGAGCTGAGCGCTACGGCGCGACGGCCTCGAGCAGTTCCCCGATCTCGGCCCGACCGCTACCGGGTGGCAAAGCGGCCTTGTAACGGATCGTGCGGGACGCGTCGATCCACATGACGCCCGGGTGCACGATCCCGAAGGTCGGGTGGTCCGGGCCGAACTCCTCGTTGCGGATGCCGAGGCCGTGCATGTACGTGCCGGACGGATCGGACAGGAGCGGATACCCGATGCCCTGGTCGGACGTGAACTCCGCGAGTACGTCCACGCCCTCGAAGGTCATGGCCGCGACCGCCACCCCCGCCTCAAGGAACCGTTCACGATGCTGGTTCAGCTCCACGAGCTGACGCTTGCAGACGGGTCACCAGTCTGCGGAGCGGTTGAAGAAGAGGAGGAGACCGCGGGACCCCATCAGTCCGGCGAAGGTCCGCGGCTGTCCGGCCTGGTCGTTGAAACTGGCCTCGGGGATCGCCGTGCCGACGGGCGGTCCCCAGCCATCGACGTATTCGGAGGCTGTTGCCGGAGCGGCCAGTACCAGGGCGAGGGCGGCGCGGGCGAGGAGTCTCATC
>JAPPHP010000359.1:0-7770 GCA_028821035.1 Gammaproteobacteria bacterium
TAAAGCGGCGCGGCGTCCTTTATCATCGCCCCCGCGTGAAATCGCGTACGCCACCAACGCCCGGCCTCCCGCCGTGGGCGGGAATCGCTCTCGCCGTCGGCCTCGCATCGTCGCCGGTGCATGGCCAGGGTCCTTCGGCGGGCGAAGACCTCGCCCGCACGTACTGGAAGCCCCGCCTGGAACTGCCGGCTCGGCAGGCTGCCGCGTTGCCGACGTGGTGCCGTGGGGCGTACGTCGAGCGGGCCTACCCCGAGCCGCGGGAGTCCGACCCGTCAGGCTTTCCCATCCACGCCGTCGCCGACCGGGCGCGCTACGTGATGCGCGAGTCCACGGAACTGGTCGGGGACGTGATCATCACCCAGGGCAACCGGCTGATCCAAGGCCCGCGCGCCACCGTGCGGCAGGATCACGGCAGAATCGAGCTTCCGGAAGGGGGCAGCCTGTCCGAGCCCGGGATCGCGCTCACCGGGGCACAGACGCGGGTATGGACCGACGCCGCGCAGGCCAGCATGGCGGACGTCGACTTCCTGCTCTTCGACACGGAGTTCCGCGGCTCCGCGCGGACCGTCGAGCGGCAGGGCGGGACCTGGAGCCTCTCCGGGGCACGACTCACGCGCTGCGGCCCCGACAGCGACGCCTGGGAAGTGGCGGCGGGGCACCTGGCCATCGAGGAGGACACCGGTTTCGCAAGGGCGCGGGACGCCACCGTCCGGGTGCGGGGCGTGCCCGTCTTCCATGCACCGCGCCTGCGCATCCCGCTGTCCGCCGAACGCCAGTCCGGTTTCCTGTTTCCGAGCGTCGGGACCTCGAAAGACGCCGGCATCCGACTGGAACTCCCGTACTACCTGAACCTCGCCCCGAACTACGACGCCACCGTTACCGCCCGTCACGCCTCGAAGCGCGGCACGGGCGCGGAGATCGAGACCCGTCACCTCTCCCGCTCCTCCCGCACCGAGGCGACGGGCGCCTTTCTCGCGGGCGACCGCCAGTACGACGGGCGCTTCGACCGGGACGACTTCAGGTCGCTGGGGCTTCCGGGCCGCTTCGAACCGGCCGACCGATGGCTGGTGGGTCTCGACCACACGGGCCATTTCGGCGGCGCCACCACCCGCATCGACGGCGTCGCCGTCAGCGACGACGACTACTTCGGCGACCTGGGGACCGGGCTCGCCGTCACGAGCCGCGCCTACCTCACCCGCTTCGCGGAGGCGCGCTACGCCCGGGGAGGGTTCGCGGCAGGCATCAGCGGACTGGGCTTCCAGATGCTCGAGGAGCGACGGGAACCCTACCGGCGGCTTCCCGAGATCGACGTGGGCTACGCCGGCGCGCCGGCCGGGCCGTTCGCGTGGTCCCTCGCCACGGTCTGGACGGCTTTCGATCACCCGACCCCGGGGGACGTCGCGATCTCCGGCGGGCAGCGCCTGCACCTCGAGCCCCGGATCGAGCTTCCCATGCTCCGCTCCTGGGGGTTCCTCAACGCCGGCGCCGGCTATCGCTACACCGGCTACCACCTGGACGATGCGCCGCGCCGCATCGACGGCACTCCCGAACGCGGCATCGCTTTCGGGGACATCGATGCCGGCCTCTTCTTCGAGCGGGACATCCGCATGGGCACGACGCCCCTCATCCAGACCCTCGAGCCGCGCATCCACTACCTGCGCCAGCAGTTCGCGGACCAGGCCGACCTGCCCCGTTTCGACGCCAGCGTGCCGAGCTTCTCGATCCCACAGCTGTTCCGGCGCAACCGCTTCTCGGGGCTCGACCGCATCGGCGACGCCAACCGGGTGGCCGTGGGCGTGACCTCGCGTTTCCTGCACTCGGACACCGGGCGCGAGTACGTGCGGGCGGGCATCGGCACCATCGCCCACTTCGACGATCGCCGCGTGACGCTCCGGGGCGCTCCGCTCGACGGCGACCGCCACGTTACCTCTCCCGTCGCCGCCGAGTTCGCGGGCACCCTTGGGCGTTTCTCCGCCGCGGCCGGGCTCACCTGGGACCCGGCGGACGCCGAGGAGGACGAACTCGGCGTCTCGTTCCAGTACCGCCGCGACAACCGCCGCATCGTCAACGTCGGGCACCGCAAGCGCCGTCTCTCGCGCATCGACCAGGGCGACGTGTCGTTCGTGTGGCCCCTCGGCAAGCGCGTCTCCGCCCTTGGCAAGTGGAACTACGACTTCGAGATCGACCGCACGAACGAGGCGCTGCTCGGCATCGAGTACGCCGACTGCTGCTGGCAGGTCCGGCTGCTGTACCACCGTCACGTCGAGCCGCGCTCGATCTACACGGTCACCGAAGCGGACGACGACGAAGGCATCCTGCTACAGTTCGTGTTCCGCGGCCTCGCGGGGTTCGGCGCCGGGGTCGAGCGCGTGTTGTCGCGGGGCATCAAGGGCTATCGGGAGGAGACCGGATGGTGAAGAAGGCTCTGGCCGTCGCGGCCGCGATGACCATCCCGGCCTGGGCCCAGGTGGAACGCCTCGACGGGATCGTGGCCGTCGTCGACGACGACGTCGTGCTCGCCTCCGAACTCGTCGAGCGGCGCGACGGCGTGTACGAGCGCCTGCAGGCCCAGGGCGTCACCGAGATGCCGCCCCTGGACGCGCTCATGAGCCAGCTCATGGAGCGCCTGGTCATCGAGAACATCCAGCTCCAGATGGCGAACCAGCGCGGCATCGTCATCGACGACGAGACGCTCACCGAGGCCGTCAACAACTTCGCGCGCCAGGGCGACATGTCCCTCGACGAGTTCCGCGAGTCCCTTGAACGGGAGGGCAGCAGCTACCGGAAGCTCCGCGAGGACGTCCGCCGCGAACTGCAGTTGCAGCGCGTGCAACGACTGCTCGTCAACCGCCGCATCACCATCACCGACCAGGACCTCGACGACCTCGTCGCCTCGCCGTTCTTCCAGGAGATGATCTCCGACGAGTACCGCGTCGGGCACATCCTGCTCGCCGTCGACGGGTCCGAGCCGGAAACGGTCGCGCGTGCCGCCCGGGCAGCAGAGGAGATCGTCGCGGAACTGCGCGACGGCGCCGACTTCGCGCAGATGGCCATGGAGCACTCGGCCGCGTCTACCGCCCTCGAAGGAGGAGACCTCGGCTGGCGTGGCGCGGGCGAACTGCCGAGCCTGTTCGCCGAGCAGATCATCGCCATGTCGCCCGGGGAGACGGCGGACCCCATCCGCAACAGCCTCGGCTTCCACGTCGTCCAGTTGCTCGAACAGCGCGGGGTCAGCCGGCAGCGCCAGATGCAGTCGCTGGTGCGGCACATCCTGGTGCAGCCCTCCGCGATCCGCAGTCCCGACGAGACCCGGGACTTGATCTTCGAGTTGCGCCAGCGGATCGAGGACGGGGAGGATTTCGCGGCGCTGTCGAAGGAGTTCTCCGACGATCCCGGCAGCGCGCTGGCAGGCGGCGAACTCGGGTGGTCCGACGGCAGCGACTTCGTGCCGGAGTTCCGCGACGTCATGACGGCCCTGGACGTGGGCGAGGTCAGCCAGCCGTTCGAGAGCGTGCACGGCTGGCACGTGCTCGAGATACTCGACCGGCGCGACCGGGACATGTCCGACGAGGCGCGCCGGAACATGGCCATGCAGGTGCTGCACAGCCGCCGCTTCGAGGAAGAACTGCAGGAGTGGCTGCAGGAGATCCGCGACGAGGCGTACGTCAAGCTGCGCATCGGAGAATAGCGTCGTGTCCGGCGCCGGGACCGGGCCGCGCATCGCCCTCACGCCCGGGGAGCCGGCCGGTATCGGTCCCGACATCGTCATCGAGGCGTTCCAGGAGGCGCGCGGTTTCGACGGGGTGGTGATCGCCGACCCGGACGTGCTGCGCGAACGCGCCGAGCAACTCGGGCTCCCGCTCGCAATCCAGGCAGGCGACACGCGGGACGCGGCGCGGATGACCGTCCTTCCCCTGTGTACGGACGCGCCCGTTGCACCGGGAATGCTCGATGCAACGAACGCGGACTACGTGCTGCGCACGCTGCGGATCGCTGTCGACGGCTGTCTCGGTGGAGACTTCGCGGCCCTCGTGACCGGTCCCGTCCAGAAGTCGATCCTCGACCGGAACGATGCTCCCTTCACCGGACACACGGGGTTCCTGCGTGACGCCTGCGGCGTCGAGGACGTCGTGATGATGCTCATGGGAGGCGCGCTCCGCGTCGCTCTCGCCACCACCCACGTGCCGCTCGCCGAGGTCCCCGCGCTGATCACGCCCGCAAGGATCGACCGCAAGCTGCGCATCCTGACGGACGGCCTGCGTTCCGCGTTCGGCATCGACACGCCCCGCGTCGCGGTCGCCGGACTGAACCCGCACGCGGGAGAGGGCGGGCACCTCGGGCGCGAGGAGACGGAGGTCCTCGAGCCCGTGTGCCGCCGCTGGCGGGCCGCCGGTGCGACCGTCGAGGGTCCCCTGCCCGCCGACACGATCTTCCAACGCGCGAACGAGGTCGACGCCATCCTCGCGATGTACCACGACCAGGGTCTCCCGGTCCTGAAGTACGCTTCGTTCGGAACGGCCGTCAACGTGACGCTCGGGCTCCCTTTCCCGCGTACCTCCGTCGATCACGGTACGGCGCTCGATCTCGCCGGCACGGGGTCCGCAGATGCCGGCAGCCTCGCACGAGCCCTCGCCACGGCCGTCGATCTTGCGCGCACGTAAGCGGTTCGGGCAGCACTTCCTGGCCGACCCGGCGGTGGTGGACGCCATCGTCGCCGCGCTGTCGCCGTGCGAAGGGGATCGACTCGTGGAGATCGGCCCCGGACGCGGAGCGCTGACCGGCGCGCTCGTCACGTCCGGGGCACGCGTCACGGCCGTGGAACTGGACCGGGACCTCGTGGGCCCGCTGCGGCGGCGATTGCCGGACGTCACCGTGGTCGAGGGCGACGCGCTCGCGGTGGATCTCGCCGCACTGACCGCCGGCGAACCCACGCGCATCGTCGGCAACCTGCCCTACAACATCTCGACACCGTTGCTGAACCGCCTCTTCGATGCTTGCGCGGCGGGTGTGCCGCTGGTCGACATGCACTTCATGCTGCAGGCCGAGGTCGTGGAGCGGCTGTGCGCGGCGCCCCGCAGCAAGGCATGGGGGCGGCTGTCGGTCATCGCGCAGTACCATTGCGACGTCACGCCGCTGTTCACGGTCCCTCCCGACGCCTTCGCACCGCCCCCGCGCGTCCTGTCGCGGTTCGCGCGCCTGGCGCCGAGGCCGCCGGACCCGCCGGCCGACGACGTCGAGGCGCTGCGGACGGTACTCCGGGTGGCCTTCGGCGCCCGCCGCAAGCGGCTGGGCAATGCCGTACAATCGCTCGGACTCGACGTCGCCGCCCTCGGCCTGGATCCCGGGACCCGTCCGGACGCGGTCGGCCTTGGCGGATTCGTCGCCATGGCCAACCAGTTGACGCGCAGCGGATGAACACCGACCCATCGCAAGAAAGCAGTCCTGGCGCCGGGGCGGGCGACGGCGACGCCTACGCCTTCACCGTGCAAGTCGAACCCCGGTACATCCCCGGCGAGTCCGCACCCGAGCAGGGACGTCACGTGTTCGCCTACACGATCGTCGTCGAGAACGTCGGCGAGCAGGCGGCCCGCCTGATGAGCCGTCGGTGGCTCATCACCGACGGCGACGGACGCAAGCAGGAAGTGCAGGGACCGGGGGTGGTGGGCAAGCAGCCCCGCATTCCGCCCGGCGAGTCGTTCCGCTACACGAGCGCGGCAGTCCTGGAGACGGCGGTGGGCTGCATGGAAGGCCACTACGAGTTCCACGCCGACGACGGCGCCGCGTTCACGGTGCCCATCCCCGCGTTCACCCTGGCGATGCCGAATGCCGTGCATTGACGGCGGCCGGCCGGCCGCCTGACCGTCCCCGCCCCCCGTGTCGACCTGGGTCATCGGCGACGTACAGGGTTGTTTCGCACAACTCGAAGCGCTGCTTGCGAAAGTACGTTACCGGCGCAAGAAGGACCGGCTCTGGTTCGTCGGGGACCTCATCAATCGCGGCCCCGACTCCCTCGCGACCCTGCGTTTCGTGCGCAAGCTCGGCGAGCGCGCCGTCACGGTGCTGGGCAACCATGACCTGCACTTCCTGGCGATCGTCTTCGGCGGCCATGCCACGAGGTCTTCGGACACGCTGGACGAACTGCTCGGCGCCCGGGACTGCCTGAAGCTCGCCCACTGGCTGCGGGGGCTCCCCCTCCTGCACAAGGGACGCGGCGTCGTCATGACGCACGCCGGCGTGCCGCACATCTGGAGCCTCAAGCAGGCCACGAAGCGCGCCCGCGAACTCGAAGCGGTCCTCGCGGGGGACCGCCACCGCAAGTTCTTCCGGGCGATGTACGGCAACGAACCGACCGTCTGGTCGAAGTCCCTGGGCGGGATCGCCCGGCAGCGGATCATCGTGAACTACTTCACGCGCATGCGCTTCGTGAACGCGTCCGGGGAACTCGAGTTCCTGCACAAGGGGCCCACGGAGCACGCGCCGCGCGGGTTCAGGCCGTGGTTCGAGTTCTCGCCACGCATCGACCGCCCCATCGTCTTCGGGCACTGGGCGTCCCTGGAGGGCGTCGATCGCAAGCGCGCGATCGGCGTCGACACGGGGTGCGTGTGGGGCCGCTCGCTGACCGCGCTGCGTCTCGAGGACCGCAAGCTGGTGCGGATCGGGTGCGACCGCGGGCGCTGAACGGCCGCCCGCTCCCACAACGACCCCGTATGGAGGATGTAAGATCGAGGCGGCGTCGAGCCCGCGTTCCTGGAGATGCGCGAAAGCGTGGACATCAGAGACCTGATCATCGATGACCGGCAGCGGGGGATCTTCAGGGTCCACCGGTCGTCCATGACTTCCCCCGAACTGTTCCGTCGGGAACAGGAACGGATTTTCGACCGCTGCTGGATCTACGTGGGGCACGAGTCGGAGGTGGAAAACCCCGGAGACTACCGATGCCGAACGGTCGTCGGACGACCGCTTCTCCTTGCCCACGGCAAAGATGGCGAGATCCGGGTGTTCCTCAACTCCTGCCCGCACCGGGGCGCCACGATCTGCCGCCGCGCCGAGGGCCATGCCAGCGTGCTGAGGTGCTTCTATCACGGCTGGACATTCAACACCGATGGCGAGCTGATCGGGGTCCCGGGAGAAGACGCCTACGGCCCCGGCTTCGACCGCGGCGAACTGGGCCTCACGCAACCCCCCAGGGTCGACAGCTACCGGGGCTTCTTCTTCGTGAGTTTCAATCACCTGGTCGAAGACTTGGTCACCTACCTCGCGGGTGCCAGAGAGTATCTCGACCTGGTGGTGGATCAGGCCGAGGAGGGTATGCGAGTGGTCTCCGGTTCCAACCGGTACACGATCAAGGCCAACTGGAAGCTGCTGGCGGAGAACAGCCTCGACTCCTATCACCTCTTGCCGACTCATCGGACCTATGTGGATTACCTGGCCGGCCTCGGGACGGACGACAGCGGGGACACCATGGCCGCCCGCCCTCCCGGCGTCGGGAAAGCCCTGGGGAACGGTCACTGCGTCGGAGAGAACGTGGCCCGGAACGGGCGCCCCATCGCCCACTGGCACCCGCTGTTCGGGGAAGAGGCCAGGGCGCCGATCGAACGGGCCCGCCGGCGGCTGGCGGACAGATTCGGCGAAGAGCGCGCCCGACGGATGGCAGACACCTCTCGAAACCTGCTGATCTACCCCAACCTGCTCATCCTGGACTTCGTGGCCATCACCATCCGGTACATCGAACCCCTGGCCCCGGACACCATGGATGTGACGGCCTGGCAC
>JAPPHP010000359.1:7780-13807 GCA_028821035.1 Gammaproteobacteria bacterium
TCGTCCCCCGGGAGGAGTCGGGCGCCCGGCTCGCCACCCGGCTCGACAGTTACCTGACCTTCTTCGGACCCGGGGGTTTCGCCACGCCGGATGACGTCGAGGCCCTGGAGTCCTGCCAGGCAGGCTTCCGCGCCAGCGCGAACGAGTGGTCCGACGTCTCCCGCGGCATGCTCAATCCCGCGCCCGGAACGACGGACGAACTCCAGATACGCGGATTCTGGCGGCAGTGGCACGCACACCTGCAGGGCCGCAGCCAGGCCAACGTCCAGGACAGGGAGCCCGGGGAGGCCGAGGCCCGGCCGGTTCCCGGAACGAGCGCGCTGGCGGGGGAACGATGACGGGCGACGCCATGCCGGCGTTGCGCGACCAGGTAGAGGCGTTCCTGTTCAGGGAAGCAGCGCTGCTGGACGACTGGGACCTCGATGCCTGGGTGGACCTGTTCACCGAAGACGCCCGATACGTCGTCCCGACCACCGATCTGCCGGAAGGCGACCCAAGCCGGGACCTGGTGTTCATCGACGACGACATGACCCGTCTGCGTGCCCGGGCCGCGCGTCTGACCGGCCCCGGCGCACACCGGGAGAATCCGAGGTCGCGGACCCGCCGGTTCGTTTCCAACGTGCGGGTCGAAGAAACGGTCGACGGAGAACTCTCGGTCTCCGCAAACGTCCTCGTCTACCGGTTCCGCAGTGGCGAGGCGGCGCCGTACGTCGGCGCCATCGACTACATCCTGAGGCCGGAAGGCGAGGATCTGAAGATCGCGCATCGCCGCGCGGTGCTGGACCTGGAATCCCTCTCCTGGCACGGCGCGGTGAGCATCATCTTCTAGACGGCGCCGGCGGGACGTCCCTACCAGTTCTCCACCCACGGCCGCAGCACGACCTCGAACGCCCAGGTCGAGCGGTGCTGCCGGTGCAGGTGCAGATACGTCTCCGCGATCCGGTCGGGGTCGGCCATGTTGTCGTCCTGCGACGTACCGGCCATCCGGTGTGCGCGGGTGCCGTCGGGCTGCGTCCAGCCGATGGCCGCGTCGATCGGGACGTGGGCCACGTGGATGCCCTGCGGCATGAGTTCCCGGGCCATGCTCTCCGCGAGGCCCGATTTCGCCTGGCATGCCATGGCGAACGCCCCGCTCCTCGGGTACCCCTTGAACGCGGCGCTGGCGTTGGTGAAGAGGATCGTGCCCCGGTTGCCGTCCGGCGCCGATGGCGGCAACGCGAGCATGCGCGTCGCCGCCTGCTGCGCGACGAGGAAGGCGCTGTACGCCGAGTTCGCCAGCACTTCGCGCACGAGCGCCGGGTCCGCTTCGGTGATGCGCTTGCGGAAGATGTCGCGCATCCGGCCGTCGATGTTGTGCACGACCAGCCTCGGCGCGCCGAGATCCGCGGTCACGGACTCGAAGAGCCGCGCGACGTTATCGCCGTCCGCGGCGTCGCAGGCATAGTTCCGGACACCGCACTCGTCCGCGAGATCCCGCAGCGCCTGTTTCCCGGGGTTCCGCGCGGCGATTCCGACCTGCATGCCGTCCCGCGTGAACAGGCGCGCGCAGCTCGCGCTGATGCCCGGGCCGCCGCCCACGATCAGGGCGACTTCTCCCGATTCGCTATCCGTCACGTCGTTCTCCTTTCCGCGAACATGCCCGACGAACCGTCACCGCGGCTTCCTCGCCCGGAACAGGAACCTGTCCGTCTGCAGGTAGATGGCGTCGTTGTAGACCATGAGGCTGTGGTCGTCGTCCGGATTCGCGAACAGGTCGCTCTCCGCCTCGACGACGAACCCGGCCTCCCGCACCAGCCCCCGCGCGACGTCCGGTTCGATTCGATGCAGCCGGTCGTTGTCCGCTCCCGGGACACCCACGTGGTCCATGACCCCGAGCACACCGCCGGGCTTGAGCGCGGCGAGGATGCTCCCGAGGATGGCCACCGCCCCCTCGCGGCCGTCCCGGCGCAGGAAGTCGTGCAGCAGGTTGCCGAGAAACGCGACGTCCACGGTACCGTCGAGACCCAGGTCGTCGTACTCGCGCACGTGCAGCACGACGTTCGGCAGGCGGTCGTTCGCGAGCCGCTCCTCCATCGTGCGCCCGTAGTAGCCGTCCGCGAAGTGCGTCAGCACACGTTCGCGGTTGTGGGAGTAGACCCTGCCGGTCGGCCCCACGGCCGCCGCCAGCATCTCCGTCGTGTAGCCGGCGTAAGCCCCGACGTCCAGCGCCGCCATGCCCTCGCGCAGGCCGAGAAAGCGGAAGGCCTCGAACGGCTTGCGGGCGGCGTCGCGCTGCGCATCGAACCGGTGCCGGTCAGGCGCCTGCATCTGCGCCGCGATGCGCTCGGCCATCGCTTCGAGTTCGTCGGCGGACGCGAAGGCGCCGCCGACCGCGCAGAGCGAGGCCAGCACCACAGGCGCGATCCATCCGGCGTGCTGTCCCATGACTCTCCCCGTAGTTCCGGGGGTCCAAGTGTATGCGGTGAAGCCCGCCATCGACAGGCACGAGTCCGTCTACGGACCGCTGCCGCCGGACTCCCGGCCGACCGACAGCCGGTACTCCGCTGAGACGAAGCGGGCGACATCCGACGCCCCCGGCTTGACGACCCGTATCCACACGTCGTCGAGTCCGAAGGTCCGGGCGACCCGCTCCACCGTCGTCTCCGCCACCGTCTCGATCAACTGGTAGCGCCCCGCCTTCACGTGCTCGCAGACGAGCCGGATCACCTCGGAGTAGTCGACCGCCGCCTCGAGCGCGTCGGTCCCTGGCGGCGGGACCGCGAACTCGAGGTCGATCAACAGGGTCTGCGGCGCGTCGCGTTCACGCTCGCGCACGCCGACGATCGCGACCACCTCGAGACCGTCGATGCGGATGTTCACGCGGGCGGCAGTTCCGTCAGGGGCCAGCGCGCCCGCGTGACGATCGCGAGCGGCTCCGACGCACCGGCGGCGAGCCGCAGGTAGCCCGCGTACGCGATCATCGCGCCGTTGTCCGTGCACAGGGCCGGCGCCGCGTGGAACACCTCCGGCACGGCCGCCGCCAGGCGCGCGCGCAGTTCCACGTTGGCGGCGACGCCGCCGGCCAGGACCAGCGCCGTGCCGCCGGTGGCTTCGAGGGCGCGGCGGCACTTGATGACGAGGGTGTCCACCACCGCTTCCTGGAACGCCGCCGCCACGTCCGACACGTCCCGCGGCCCCAGCGGCTGGAGGCTCCTTACCGTGTTGACCACCGCGGTCTTCAGCCCGCTGAAGCTGAAGTCGAGACCCGGCCGGTCGGTCATGGGACGGGGGAACGCGAAACGATCCGGCCGCCCCGCCGCGGCCTCCCGCGCCACCGCCGGACCCCCGGGGTACCCGAGCCCGAGCAGCTTTGCGGTCTTGTCGAACGCCTCGCCGGCCGCGTCGTCCAGGGACTCCCCGAGAAGTTCGTAGCGGCCCACTCCCGCCACCTCCACGAGCTGGGTGTGTCCCCCGGAGACCAGCAACGCCACGAACGGCGGCTGCGGACCCTCCGCCTCAAGCAACGGCGCGAGCAGGTGCGCTTCCATGTGGTGCACGCCGAGCGCCGGAATCCCGAGGGACCACGCGAGCGAACGCCCGACACCCGCCCCGACCATGAGCGCGCCTATCAGTCCCGGACCGGCGGTGTAGGCCACCGCGTCGAGATCCTCCACCCGGCGACCGCCCTCGCGCAGCGTCTGTCGAACCAGCGGAAGGATCTTGCGGATGTGATCTCGCGACGCGAGTTCCGGGACCACGCCGCCGTACTCGGCGTGCATCGCGACCTGGCTGTAGAGCGTCTGCGCCAGCAGGCCCGCTTCGCCCTCGTACAGGGCGACTCCGGTCTCGTCGCAGGACGTTTCGATGCCCAATACCAGCATGCTGTTTCGCCGGCCTCAACCGATCACGAGGGGACGTCCGCTCGCATCGCGGACGCAAGCCCTCGCCCACTAGGACGAAGCGTTTCCCGCGAATCCGATAGACTTCGAGTGTACGACCCTGTCGACCAGGCCAGCAACGCAGCGGATTGAACCCGGCGACTGCTTTCGGAAGAGGATTGATGTCCACGCACCCCTTCTACTATTCGATGGTGCTCGATGGACATCCCTTGCATCCCTACCAGGCCGACACCCTCGCATTCACCCTCGAGCGCTTTGGCAACGTGCCCGCGGAACGGATCGTCGCTCACTGTACCGACCGCGTACCGCAATCCGTCGCCAGAGAACTGCGCCTGCGTGGTCTGACCGTAATCCCAATAGCCCCCTACCTCGACGGGAAGTACTGCAACAAGATCACACAGCTCGACCACTTCACAGAGGCGAAGCCGGTGGCCGAGGGTGTCTTTCTCTTCGACCTCGACGTCGCCGTGCTCTCACCCCTGGACGTCCCCGACCGAAACGCCGTCTGGGGGAAGATCGTCGACGACACGAACCCTGAACTCGAACTGGTACAACACGTGTTCCGGGCCGCCGGCGTACCCCTCCCCGAAGTGGTCCCATGCGACTGGTCGCCACCGCGTGGCAACACCATCGCCACCAACTTCAACGGAGGACTGCTCTACGTTCCCCTGGCGTCGGGACCGACACTGCGCCGATGCTGGCGCGCTTGGGCGGAGTATCTGTTCGAACACGACGAACTCCTCGCGGCACCTGCCGACCGAAGCCACATCGACCAGATTTCCTTCGCCATGGCACTCGCATCGGAGGGCCTTCCCTACGGCCACCTGAACGCGAACTGGAACTTCCCCGGCCACTACACGCGATGGCCTCGGTCCTTCGATCCTGAGCGCCCATTGCACGCCCTGCACTACCACGACTGTCTGGACGAGTTCGGGCTCGTTGCGCCGACCTTCTCCCATCGCGTCGTCGACGAGGCCACCGAGCGGCTGAACCAGGCAATCGGCCAGCGTCCGCCCTCGCTGTTCTTTGATCTCTACAAACGCCATCTGGCTGCCCGAGCCGTTGACGGTGTGCCGGACCTCGCCCGCCCGCTCTTCCCCGCATCGCTCACGGAGCGCGCCGCACCAAGGGGGAGGAAGCGTCGCCTGGTGCTCCACGCCGGTACCCCCAAGACCGGGAGTTCCTCTCTGCAGCGCTGCCTCGACCGGCACCGGGCAACCCTGGCCTCGCAGGGGTGGTGGTATCCCCCGGTGACTGATCCGAGAGAGCCCAAGCACCAGGACCTCGTGTGGGCCTTGCAGCAAGCGGACGCAGGCGCCCTGGTCGACTGCGTTGGCACCGCGTTGAAAGACATGCCAGACGACACTCACACCGTTGTCCTCTCTACAGAGGGCATCTTCAACCACTGGTGGGACTACACGCCTCGCGCCAGGGCCATGTTGCGAGACCTGGCGACCCTGTTCGACTTCGAGATGTGCATCTGTTTCCGGTCGCCGGACCGCTTCGCTGTCGCGTTGTATGCGCAGTACCTGCGCAACCCCGCCCGCGACGACGCCCCTGCCAACGTCTACGGCTGCGACATCGACTTCTCGGACGCCCTCGGCGACCCGTGGTTTCGCCGGCATCTCGACTACCTCGGCTTCTGCTACGAGGCCGGGGCGCTCCTTGGACATGATCGCGTCCGCGCTCTTCTCGTCTCTGACGACACGGTCAGCGCGTTCCTGGCCTGCTACGGCATCCTGGACATCCCCCAGCCCGGTCCCCGGGAGAATCCGTCGATGCACGCGGCTGGGATAGAGATCATGCGCATCGCCAACCGCTTTAACCTGAGCGAGTCCGAGCATCGGCGCGTAGAAGAGCTGACACGGCAGATCGACGAGGTAATCGGTGCGCGTAGCGAGGATTTGCCGGTCGCTGCCGAGGACCTCGAACGCGTACGCCGCTACTCCGCTCGCGGCTGGGCGACGCTGCAGGCAAGCTCGGCCGGACGGACGCCGTACCGGCGGGACGGCGAGGTCGGGTCCGACGTCCTCGCGGAACGCTGACCACAAGCGGCGTTCTTTGCATCCGAGAAGCGGCCCCTAGTAGAATCGCGCGTCCGTATTCTGGAGGGTACCCATCCTTCCCATGCCGAGTGTCAAGATTCGGG
>JAPPHP010000473.1 GCA_028821035.1 Gammaproteobacteria bacterium
CTCGGGCTCGCCATGCTGCGGCTGATCGCGGGGGAGGGCGGCATCCGTTTCGACGGGCGCGACATCGGCGTCATGAAACGCCGCGCCCTGATCGGCCTGCGCAAGGACATGCAGATCGTCTTCCAGGACCCCTACGGGTCGCTCTCGCCCCGGATGACCGTGCAGCACATCATCGAGGAAGGGTTGCGCGTGCATCACCAGGAGGTCTCGGCCGCGGACCGCCGTACGCGCGTGGCCGAGGTCATGACCGAGGTCGGCCTCGACCCCGCGCACGTGGACCGCTACCCCCACGAGTTCTCGGGCGGACAGCGGCAGCGCATCTCCATCGCCCGCGCGATGGTGCTCAAACCGCGCTTCCTCGTGCTCGACGAGCCGACCTCCGCCCTCGACATGTCCGTCCAGGCGCAGATCGTCGACCTCCTGCGGGACCTGCAGAAGGCGCACGACCTCGGCTACCTGTTCGTGAGCCACGACCTCAAGGTGGTCCGGGCGCTGGCCAACTGGCTCATCGTCATGCGCGACGGCGAGATCGTCGAGCAGGGACCGGCGGACGAGGTGTTCGAGCAGCCCAAGAGCGCCTACGCGAAAGCGCTCTTCGCGGCGGCGCTGGACATGCGGGCGGACGAGGAAGCCGTGCGGCAGTAGCCGGTCATGGACACCGTCGGACGAGTACTCTCCGTGCTGGACGGGCACCTCGGCGCCGCGGTCTGGTTCCCCTACATCCTGCTCGGCGTGGGGGTGTTCTTCACGATCTATCTCGGCGTGCCCCAGGTGCGGTACTTCGCCCGCGCGTGGGGCGTGCTGTTCGGGCGCCACAGCCGATCCGACGCGGAGGGCGACACGTCCCACTTCCAGGCGCTGTCCACCGCCCTGTCGGGCACCGTCGGGACGGGCAACCTCGGCGGCGTGGCCCTGGCCATCTTTCTCGGCGGTCCGGCGGCGCTCTTCTGGATGTGGGCGACGGCGTTCGTCGGCATGACCACCAAGTTCGTCGAGGTCACGATCTCCCACAAGTACCGCGTGAAGGACGACCAGGGCCGGATCGCCGGAGGCCCGATGTACTTCATGGAGCGGGGACTCCCGGCGCTGCGCCTCGGCGGGCGCGCGTGGCGCTTCGGCAAGGGGCTCGCCGTGTTCTTCGCCGTGGCGACGGTGCTCTCCGCGATCGGCTCCGGGAACATGCCCCAGAGCAACAACATGGCGTCGGGGCTCTTGACCTCGTTCGGGATTCCGATGTGGGTGTCCGGCCTCGTCCTCGCGACCGTGCTGTTTCTCGTCATCGTCGGTGGCATCAAGCGGATCGCGGCGGTAGCAGGCACGGTCGTGCCTTTCATGGGCGTGCTGTACGCGTTCGGCGCGCTGGCGGTGCTGGTCTCGAACCACGACGCGGTCCTCCCCGCTTTCCTCGCGGTGTTCCGCGACGCCTTCACGGGCAGCGCCGCGAGCGGCGGCTTTCTCGGCGCGGCCTTCGCCTATGCCTTCAACCGCGGCGTGAACCGGGGGCTCTTCTCGAACGAGGCCGGGCAGGGGTCCGCGCCGATCGCCCACGCCGCGGCGCGTGCCGACGAGCCTGTCTCGGAAGGCATGGTGTCGATCCTCGAGCCGTTCATCGACACGCTGGTGATCTGCTCGCTGACCGGGCTCGTCATCCTGTGCAGCGGCGTGTGGACGGAGAAGTTCGAGACGCGGTTCCAGTCCGCGGACACGGAGTTCCTCGCGGGGGTGTACACGGACACGGATCCCGCCGATGTCGCGGTGTTGTTCGGCCACCTCAACGGCATCGACGAAGGTATCCGGGAGGCCAGCGGCAGCTATCGGATAGAGGCCGGGCGCCTGATGGGGGCGGACGTCACCGTGCTGCACAACCGTTCGGTCGCGGAGGACGTGCGCTTCGAGGCGGACGGAGAACCGTACACGGGTACGGTGCGGATCGAGGGCGGCCGGCTCGAAACCGACGTGACGCTGCAGGGCCGGTCGCTCCTGCACTCGGTCCCGCTCACCGCCGAGGCCTTCAAGCGCTCCTTCCTCGGCGAGTACGGCCAGTACGGCGTCACGCTGGGCCTCGTGCTCTTCGCCTTCACCACCGCGGTCGCCTGGTCCTACTACGGGGACCGGGCCATGACGTACCTCTTCGGGACATGGTCCCTCCTGCCGTACCGCCTCGTCTACGTGGCGGCGTTCTTCCTCGCCACGGTCATGGACACGTCGCTGGTCTGGAAGCTGTCGGCGGTCACGCTCGCCCTGATGGCGCTGCCGAACCTGCTGGGGATCATGCTGCTGCGGCGGGAGATGAAGGAGGCGATCGCGGCGTATTGGGAACGGTTCAGGTGAGGCCTACGCGGCCCGACCGAACGCGGCCCGACCTCGGAACCACTTCGTGAAGGGCAACGACTCGACTCCACGCGCCGTGCTCCGGCGGGACGCGGGAAACCACGCCAACTCGCGGCCATCGCCATGGCGCGTTCGGGCGCCGCGGGCGCGAACGCCCCGCAAACCCGCCGCATGCGCGATGACCCCGATGGCTTGACACGCTTCGTGGGGCACGGGTCTACCGTCGTCGTACAGCGGATAGGTCGCTGGAAGGCCCGCCGCATGCAGCCCGCCGCCCGAGTGCGCGTCGCACACGGCCTGTCGGCGCGGCAACACGCATCCGACCAGGGTGGGCCCCGTGTCGTCGCGCAAGTCTTCCGGGCTGTATGGCCATTGCGCGATGAACGCGTGGAGGTTCGCGCGGGCCGTCGAGAGGTCCTGGTTGAGGTACAGGACGGCGAAGCTCCCCGGCGGGTTCCAGCGACCCCCGTGACGCCCGGCGAAGCGAGGGTCGAGCGGATTGCCCCATGCGGGATCCGCAATGCGCCACCAGACGTGGCTGTCGGGAATCCGTTCCCACAGGAGGTCCATCGTCGCCCGCAACATCCACTAGGTGGAGACGCGCTCGAACGCGAACATGTCTCGGCAGGCGTCCAGCAACGCGGCTGTGTCGCCGCGTGTCAGGAGGTCCGTCAGGGAGAGGCCGCCCAGGGCCGGGACGGGCCGCCGCACGACCGCAGGGATCCGATCGGGCTTCAGGTAGTGCAGGAGCAGGTCGGTGGCGGCGGCGAGGTCTGCCAGTGCGATTGCACGCTCCACGGGCGGGCCGTTCCGTAGCCACTTCCCGACGGCTTGCCGGCTGACGCCGAACAGCCGCGCGGCCTCGGCCTGGCTCCAGCCCCATGCGCGCATGGTTCGCGCGAGCGAGTGGCCTGCCCGGTAACGGTCGACGGCGGCCGCGAAGGCGTCCAGCCAGGCGGTGTCGTGCGCATGGCTGGCGACCACGTGTTGCGCGGCCGCGACGGGTCGGAGTGCCGAGATGTTCTGCGACGTGTCCATCGAAGCGCAACCGTATGTCAACTGACAACCGATTGTCAACCCGAAGACGCCGGCCCGTCGGCGGGCCACGGTCCGACATGGACGATTCGCGTACGGTCGCATAGGCTCGCCGTCCGGTCCGTTTGGGGAGTGCGTCTCGTGAGCTGGTGGGGACTCCTGCTTGGGGGCACGTTCGGGTTCCTGCTCGGTGGCCCCATCGGGGCGCTGCTCGGCGCCGCGGCCGGGAAGCTCGTCGGGAACGCGGTCGGGAACGTCGAGATCGCGGACGTCACCGGGGAGGGCGTGGAACGCCTGCAGCTTGCGTTCTTCGCGGCGGTGTTCGGGGTCATGGGTCACGTCGCCAAGGCGGACGGCCGCGTCAGTCCGGAAGAGATCCGGCTTGCCAACCAGGTGATGGACCAGCTCGGGCTCGACGCGGCGCAGCGCGAGGCGGCGCGCGCGCTGTTCAACGCCGGCAGGGAACCGGACTTCGCGCTCGACGCCGTGCTCGCGCAGTTCCGCGGCGAGTGCGGACGCGCGGTCAACCTCGTGCGCATGTTCCTGGAGATCCAGGTCCAGGCCGCCGCGGCGGACGGCACGGTGCACGCGGAAGAGGGTCGCGTCCTGCTCCACATCGCGGCGCGGCTCGGCCACTCTCGCGCCGACTACCTCGAACTCGAGCGCCTGATCACGGCCGGCGTTCATGCGCGCGAGGTCCAGGACACCGGAATGCCCCTCGAAGACGCGTATGCGACTCTTGGCGTATCCCCCGACACGCCCGAGGCCGAGATCAAGCGGCACTACCGCCGCCTGATGTCCCGCCACCATCCGGACAAGCTCGCGTCGCAGGGGCTGCCGGAGGAAATGATGCGCGCCGCGACGGAACGCACGCAGCAGATCAAGGCGGCGTGGGACGCGATACGCCGCTCGCGGGGCGAGCGTCTTTCTGCCGGGTGAGCGAAGGATGACCGATGCGGCCCGGCAACCCGGCGAGATCGAGCATCGCGACCCGAGGTCCCGCCGCGCCTGTTTCGATCACCTCGGCGTGGTCCGGATCCGGGGCGTTATCCCCGAAGCGCGCGTTGCGGCAGCCCGCGACCGGGTCCAGGGCGCCCTCGCCGCGGAGGGTCTCGTATCCGACGGTACCTGGGTGGGGCCGCTGTACGACGTGCTCGATCCCGCAACGGTCCAGATGGACGACGTGCGCGCGCTCACGGCCGCGGCGAAGGCCGTACGCAAGCGGTCCAGGGGCGGGGCACTGCATGCGCTGTTCGGGGAAGAGGTGACAGCGGCCGCGCGGGAACTGGTCTCCGGCCGCGCGCTCGAGCCGTCGCCGCCCATGGCCCAGTTGCTGTTCACTCCGCCGGGCGCGCGGTCCTGGACGGTGCCTGGGCGCGTCTGGCACGTGGACCTGCCGCGACTCGCCAGCGGGGGCTCGCCGGGCATCCAGGCTTTCACCTTCCTCGAGCCGGTGCGCGCCGGAGAGGGCGGCACGCTGGTCGTGGCGGGGTCCCATCGCCTGCTCAACGACTCCCCGCGGGGCTCGAAGGAGATCAAGCGTGCGCTCCGTCGCGAGCCGTGGTTTCGGGAGCTGATGTCGGGGCGGAATGCATCGGTGACGGGCCGGGACCGGCGAACGTTCCTGACCGAGGCGGGCATCGTCGACGGCGTTCCAGTGCGCGTCGTCGAGCTGACCGGCGAATCCGGCGATGTCTGCTTTACGGACCTGAGGCTCCTGCATACGCTCGCGCCGAACCCGAGCCCGCGGCCCCGCCTCATGGCGACGCAGCGATTCACGTTTTCCGACGTCGCCGAGGACCTGCGTTCCGCGTCTTAGCTACGCGCGGCGAGGAACTCCACCATGTCGATCTTGGAGATGACGCCGACGACATCGGCGTCCTCGACGACCATCGCCACGTTCTCGTCGTCGATCTTCTCCTTGCTCATCTTGTCCGGCATCGTGCATGCGCATCGGTACCCCCGGATCGCGGCGGTCATCGCGAGCCCGAGACCGGTGTTGCCCGAGGTGCTCTCGACGAGCGTCGCGCCGGGGCGGAGCAGCCCGGCCTCCTCCGCCCGGCGCACCATGTGCCAGGCCATCCGGGCCTTGACCGAGCCGGAGGGGTTGTAGTTCTCGAGCTTCGCCAGGACCGTCGCCATGCGGCCATCGGTCATGCGGTTGAGCTTGACGAGGGGGGTGTCTCCGATGAGGTCGAGGATGTTCTCGGCGTACTTGATGGCTTGAGTGCTCTCGCCGCGGCGGCCGGATGCGATCCGGAGCCTGGCATGTTGCTCAATTCCGCCGCCGCCCTTGACTCGTGCGCTAAGATAGCCGGTCACCCTGCCCACCGTCGCGGACCCATCCGCGACCCGATGGCGACTCCGTGGAGCCCGAGATGCAGATCAAGGACTGGCCCTCCTGTCCGAACCAGGCGAAGCTCTACCGGGAACTCGCCGAACTCGACCTGCTCGAGAACATCGCCGAACTCGACGTGTTCGGCTTCACGGTGGTGCCTCCCGAGAAGGTCGCGCCGCCCGCGTTCCACGCCCGGGTGAAGGATGCGCTGGTGCGGGTGATGGAGGGCCGCTTCGGAGCCCTCGACCCGGACGGGATGACCTGGAAGGACCGCAACCAGATCTTCCGCATGATCCTCTGGGAAGACCGCGTGTTCGAGGAACTCGTGCTGAATCCGGCGGGTCTGGGCCTCGTGCAGTACCTGGTGGGCACCAACTGCATCCTCTCCCTGTTCGACGGGTGGGTGAAGGGCCCGGGGGAGGGCCGGACGGCGATCCACCGCGACAACTGGGACTTCACGCGCCACGCGTCGGCGCCGGAGCCCAACAGCGCCAACTTCAACTATCTCGTCACCGACTACTCCGCGGAGGACGGTGCGATCACGTTCGTGCCCGGCAGCCACAAGTGGCGGCGCCCGCCGATTCCGGCGGAGGTCGGGGAGTGGGCGGACAAGGCGGAGGCTGTCGAAGCGCCGGCCGGCTCGATGGTGATCTGGGGCGACCTCACCTGGCACGGCTCCGTGCTGCGCTCGACCCCGGGGGAGCGGCTGATGGTCCTCGGGACGTTCCACCGTCCGTTCATGCAGACCCAGGGTCCGTACCGGCAGGTGGTGACCCAGGAGGCGCTCGCGCGGAACCCGTTGCGGTTCGCCGGATTGATGGACGTCTATGGCGCCTTTCCCTTCGGCAAGCAGGACTTCGACATGGACCGGGGGCGGGAAGGGAACGCCGTGAGCAACGGTGTCCTGGACGCATCGCCGTATCTCAGCCTGTTCGACACCGAGCCTGCGGGAGACCGGGTCTCGTTGCGCCCCGATTACGACTATCACGCGTTCGACCTCGCCGCGCACGACGAGCAGCGGAAGGCCATGGAGAAGATGGCCGAGAAAATCGCGAAAGGACGGTAGCGGGTAGCACCAGGGTCCACCGGGCGCGGGGGATGGCTAACGGCTCGGGATACAAGGCGCTGTGCGCGGCGGTCGCCGACGGCGACGCGGACACTTTGCGCGCGGCGGCGGCATCGGACCCCGCGGGGGCCCGCCACTGGAAGCCGATCATGGACGCCGCCTTCGCGGGCCGGCCGGACATGATCGACGCGCTGCTCGACGCCGGCGCGGACCCGAACGCGGTCGCCGGCACGCCGGACCGTCACAGCCCGCTCGTGCGGGCCATGCAACGCCATACAACGATCCCGAAACACGCCGGCCACGACGCCGCGGTGGACGTCTTGCTCACCCGTGGGGCGGACCCGGACCTGCCCGCCGGCCCCCATGGCATGCCGCCGCTCCTGTACGCGGCGATGGGCGGCTTCGAGGGCTTCATCGAAAGGCTGCGGGGGGTGGGCGCGCGGTACGACATCCACGGGGCCGCGATGCTGTACGACCTGGACACGCTGCGCGCGGAGATCGCCCGCGTGGGCGTCGACTCTGCGGACGCGCGTGGACGCACGCCGCTCCAGCACATGGCGTGGTCCGGCATGTGGAAACTTCCGCACGTCGGGTCGGAGCGGGCCCTCGCGTGCCTGGAGGTACTCCTTGAGGCCGGTGCCGACATCGACCTGTACGAGCGGATGATGGAAGGCGACGAGGTCTTCCCCGCGACGGCCCTGTGGCGCGCGGTCTCCTGGCAGGAGCACGTCGCGCTCGTGCGCGCGCTGCTCGCCGCCGGTGCGGACCCGAAGAGTTCCGTGTTCAGCGCCGGATTCGGTGGGAACGAGGAAATCCTCGACGCGCTGCACGCAAACGGCGCGGACTGGAACTGGAGCCTGAACGGCAGGACGCCGCTGCTCGACCTGATTCACTGGCGAAAACCCGGCGCCGTGCCATGGCTGCTTGCGCACGGCGCGGACGTCGCCGCGACGGACCCCGACGGGCGAACGGCATTACACTTGGCCGCGCTCCGGGGCGTGAAGGTGGATTACCTGGAATCCCTCGTCGCCCACGGGGCGGACCCGGCGGCGCCCGACGGCGGGGGGCATACCGCCCTCGACCTCGCGCGCCAGAAAGGGCGGGCAAAGGCGGTCGCCTACCTGGAAAGCCTCTAGTAAGGAGATTCGATGCTCAAAGCCATCCAACTCGGCAGGAACAGCGGCCTGCGCGTCTCGGAGCTGTGTCTCGGCACGATGAACTTCGGCGAGCCCGGACGGGGCCACCAGGGGGACTGGACGCTCGGCACTGACGCCGCCAGACCGATCTTCAAGGCCGCCCTGGACCACGGTCTCTTCTACTTCGACTGCGCGGACACCTACGGCGTCGGCGCGTGCGAGGAGGTCGTGGGCGGGCTGCTGCGGGCGCTGCTGCCGCGCGACGAGTACGTGTTCGCGACCAAGATCTCCATGCCGATGGGCCTCAGCGCCAACCAGGGCGGGCTGTCGCGCAAGCACATCATGGAAGGCGTCGATGGAAGTCTCCGGCGCACCGGCCTCGACTACATCGACCATCTCGTCATTCACCGCCATCCGCACGGCGTGCCGGGTCACGTCGAGACGCCCATCGAGGAGGCCCTCGAGGCGCTGCACGACGTGGTGAAGGCCGGCAAGGTGCTCTATCTCGGCGCCTCGTCGATGTTCGCCTGGCAGTTCACGGAACTGCAGATGACCGCGGAGGCCAACGGCTGGACGAAGTTCATCTCGATGCAGAACCACTACAACCTCATCTACCGCGAGGAAGAGCGCGAGATGAACCCGTACTGCGCGAAGACCGGCGTGGCGCTGATGCCCTGGTCGCCGCTGGCGCGCGGGATCCTGGCGGGTTCGTACCGGGGCGGCTTCGACGCCGGTACCACGGACCGTTCGAAGGGCGGTGACCGGCGGCGCACCGAGAGCCTCTACCGGGGCGCCGCGGACTTCGCGATCGCGGAACGGGTCGTCGAGCTGGCGGAGCGGTACGGCAAGGCGCCGGCGCAGATCTCCCTCGCTTGGTTGCTGAACAAGCCGGAGGTCTACTCGCCGGTGGTGGGTGTCTCGCGGATCGAGCAACTCGAACAGCTCGTCGGCGCCGCCGAGATCGACCTGGCGCCCGAAGACGTGACGTACCTCGAGGAGCTGTACCAGCCGGTCGAGAACCTGCTGTCCATCGGGTACTCCTGATGTCCGTGGGCTCTGCGCGGTGAACTTGCCTGCACAGAGCGCTGTTTTGCCGGGGCGGTGGGTGGTCCCGATGGCGCTCGCCAGCCTGCTCCTCGCCGGCTGCGCCGGCGCCCCTGCTCCGAGCCTCGAAACCTTCGGCGTGGCCGACCCGCCGTGCTACGACCGCGAACGGCAGCCCTACACACCGGTGGTCGACTCGCACGTGCACTTCCGGCCCTTCGGAGGTCCCGCGTTGCCTTTCGAGGAGGTCGTCGGCTACCTGGAGCGCTCGGGCGTGCGCTTCGCGAACGTCTATGGCATCGGGCAGATGCTGCCGGCGGGGTCGGAGTGCACGTACTACCTCGACTGCCCCGGAACGCCCGTGGCGCCGAGTCTGAGGAACGATTTCGTCAACGCGATGCAGGCCGCGGCCCGGGGGGGTCGGGGCGTGCACCTCGTCCTCTCCATGACCTTCCCCGATCTGGAGCGTCCGGAGCACGTGCTGTCCGGCATGCGGCTCCTCGACCGGGAGTTCCCGGGTCTCTTCCGCTGGATGGGCGAGGTGAACCTGGTCAAGCAGGCGCTGTTCGAGAACGGGCACCGTCCGGTCCCGCTGGCGACGATCCGGGACTGGGCGCCGTTCATGGCCGCGCTGCGCGAACGCCGCATGCCGCTGGCGGTCCACGCCGATCTCGGCCACGACGCGGACCCGACGGCCTACCTCGACTGGATCGAGGCCGTGCTCCGGACCTACCCGGACAACACGGTCGTCTGGATGCACCTCGGGCTCTCTCGGGAGCTGCTCACGCTCGACGCGGGCAACCACGTCGCCATCCTCGCGTCCGTGCTGGAGCGTTACCCGAAGGCGATGCTGGATATCTCCTGGCGCATCCTCGAGGACCACGTGTTCGCGGACCCGGCGAACCGGGCGGTGTACGTGGACTTCCTGAACGTGCACTCGGACCGCATCCTCCCCGGCACCGACTTCGTCGCCTCGGCGAATCGGGGCTTGGAGGACTACCGCTCGGACCTCCGGGCGACCGGCCGCATCCTGCGATACCTCGACGACACCGCCTTCCGTAACATTGCGCTCGGCCGGAACTACTTCCGGCTGCTGGACCTGGACTACGAGGCCCCGCCCGTCTGCGGGGCGCGGGACGACGGAGGATAGCGATGCACATCGACGTGATGGTCGGCACCATGAGCTGGGAGGAGAGCGCGGACCTGGCCCTGCGGCTGGAGGGCGCGGGCTTCTCCGGCATGCTCTTCACGGAGACGAGCCAGGTGCCGTGGATGAGCATCGCGGCCGCCGCTACGGCCGCGCCGACGCTGGAGTTCTCCACCGGCATCGCGGTGGCGTTTCCCCGCAGCCCGATGATCGCGGCGCAGGTCGCATGGGAACTCGCGCGCAACACCGGGGGCCGCTTCCGCCTGGGGCTCGGGAGCCAGGTACGGGGCCACATCGTGCGCCGCTACTCGGCGCAGTGGGACAAGCCGGCCCCGCAGATGCGGGACTACGTGGCGGCCTTCCAGGCCTGCATCCGGGCCTTCCGCGGCGAGGAGCGGCTCGCGCACGAAGGGGCCTACTACAACCTGAGCCTGTTGTCCGGGAACTGGGCGCCGCCGCGGCATGACTTCGAGGACGTGAGGGTCGACATCTCTGCGGTGGGTCCGTTCATGTGCCGCGTCGCGGGGGAGCTCTGCGACGGGCTGCACGTCCACCCGATGCACTCCATGCCGTATATCGAGAACCGGCTCCTGCCGGCGGTTTCGGAAGGCGCCGCCCGGAGTGGCCGCTCGGCGGGGGACGTCGACCTGATCGTGCCCGTGTTCGCGATCGCCGGCGACAGCCCGGAGGAGCGCGCGCCGAAGGTGCAGCGCGCGAAGACGCAGATCGCCTTCTACGGGTCGACGCCGAACTACGCCTTCCAGTTCGAGGACCTCGGCTTCCCCGGCACCGGGCCGAAGCTCAACCAGCTCATGCGCGCCGGGAACCTCGAGGGGATGGCGGAGACGGTTACCGACGAGATGCTGGACGCGTTCGCCCTGGTCGCGCGCTGGGACGACATGGCGGACGCGCTGGTCGCCCGTTATGCCGGGGTGGCCGAACGGGTCGTGCTCTACCTCGCGCTGGACGACATCTCGCGGTCGCCCTCGGGTCTCGACCGCTGGGGGGAGGTGGCGCGCGCCGTTCGGGCTGCCTAGGGGCCTGCGCCGGGTCGGCTACCCTGTCACGTCCGCGAGCGCGTCGGCCCGCGAGCCGTGGATGGCGATGATCTTGTCGAAGCCGCTGACTTCGAAGACTTCCCGGATCGGGCCCGTCAAGGAGCAGAGGGCGAACTTCGCACCCTGGTTGGAGAGGTGCTTGGCCGTGAGCAGGACCGCCCGCAGGCCGGCGCTGCTGATGTAGGAGAGCTGTTCGAGGTCCACGATGACCGCGCGGTCATCGTCCCGGACGGCCGTGCGGATCGCCTGTTCGAACTCGGCGCTGTTCGTCCCGTCGATACGTCCGCCTATCGAGGCGGCCAGGACGCCGTCCTTGCGTTCGGTACTCAATTCCATGGCGTTTTCGTCCAGACCTGGAAGTGGCTTCGTTCCGGGGGCGGACGATCATACCCGATCTTGACGCGGCCGTTCGCGTGTCTTTGCGTCTTTTGCGCCGTGCCACGAGCGGCGCGGACGCGCGGGTTACACTCGCACGTTGCGCCCACCCTCGGGCGCCCCGGAGCCGATTTTGGCAGAACCCAGGAAACTCTCGGTCCGCACGATGGCGTCCTTCGGTATCGGCGAGGCCGCGGGCGCGTTCATGGGCACCGCCTGGAGCGTGCTCCTCCTCTTCTACTACCAGCAGGTGGTCGGCGTCGAAGCGTGGCTCGTCGGCCTCGCGATCGGGATCTCCGTGGCCCTGGACGCCGTCACCGACCCGTTGATCGGCGCGTGGTCGGACCGGATCCGGACGCGTTGGGGGCGCCGACATCCGATGCTGCTGGCCGCCGCGCTGCCCCTCGCCATCAGCTTCGTCCTGCTGTTCAACCCGCCGCGCGGGATGTCGGATGTCGAGGGATTCCTGTGGCTCACGACCTTCGGCGTACTCGTGCGCGCCAGCTTCACGTTCTACAACATTCCCCACCTCGCCCTCGGGGCGGAGATGGCGCACGACTACTACCAGCGTTCGACCCTCTTCGCCTACAGCGCCTTCGCCTACGCGATGTCGGTGGCGGTGTGCTACGGGCTCATCACCGGCTACTACTTCCCCACGGTCGAAGGGTTGTACGACCCGGGCTTTCTCAACCCGCACAGCTACCGGACGATGAGCTTGACGTTCGCGGTCGTGATGGTGGCGGCGATCCTGCTGTGCGTCGCGGGCACGCGCAAGGAGATCCCGTATCTCCGGGACACGCAGGAGCGCGGACAGATGCGTTTCTGGACGCTCTTCACGGAGATCTGGGAAGTGCTCAAGAACGCGTCGTTCCGGGCCGTGTTTTTCGGCCTGTTGCTGGGCTCGCTGGTAGGCGGCGTCGAGTCCGCGTTCAGCCCGTTCATGGGGGTCCACTTCTGGGGACTCCGAACGGAGGACCTGTTCTATCTGGCGTTCGTGGGCCTTGTCTCTTTTCCGGTTGCCTTCGTCCTCATCCCCGTCCTGACGCGGCTGCTCGACAAGCGCATGTCCGTGATGCTGCCCCTCGCGTCGTGGATCACCGCGGTCAACGTGCCGATCTGCCTGCGCCTCGCGGACGTGCCGTGGTTCCCCGAGAACGGGTCCCCCTGGGTCCTCGCCATCTTCATCGCCGCGTCGACGGTCGGAGCGCTTAGCGCGCCCATCATCGGCGCAAGCGCCAACTCGATGCTGGCGGACGTCGCCGACGAACACGAACTCGATACCGGCATCCGCCGCGAAGGCGTGCTGTACTCCGTGCGCGCCTTCTCCCAGAAGGCCACCCAGGCGTTCGGCACGGTGTTCGGCGGCATCCTCCTGAGCGCGATCGAGTTCCCGACCTACGCTACGCGCGGCGAGGTGCCGGCGGAGACCGTCTGGAACCTGGGGCTCATCGCCGGTCCCGCGACATCGATCTTCTCGCTGCTGGCCCTCGGCTTCTACCTGCGCTACCGCATCGATCACCGGCGCCACGCCGAGATCGTGGCCGTGCTCGAGGCGCGCCGCGCGGAGGGCGCCGCCGCGCAGGCACTTGCGAGGGACGCCAGCTAGGTATAGCGTCCTTTCCTTTTGGCTGGTGCGACGGAATGGAAGTCGGGGACTGGAAAGCGACGCCGGAACTGGGGCCGCTGTATCGCGAGATCCGCAAGCTGGGCCTCGAGCAGAACATCGCGGAGCTCGATGCCTTCGGGTTCACGATCCTGGAGCCGGGCAAGGCGGCGCCGGTTGCCTGGGTCGAGGGGCTGCGGGACAAGCTGCTCGAGGTCGCGGAGCGCCGGACCGGCGTGAAGCACGACGTCGTGACCGGAGAGCACGGTCATCTCGACGTGCAGCCTCCGTTCAAGCACCAGTACATCCTCTACTACCTGCTACTGGAGGATCCGGTCTTCCAGCAGGCGATCTGCAATCCGTACCTGCTGGCGTTGCAGACCTACATGCTGGGGTTCGACTGCCGTATCTCGAGCTGCACGTCGTTCGTGAAATGGCGCAACGAGGAGGGCTACGGGCCCAACCTCGGCCTCCATGCCGACACGCCCGTCATGCACTCGCTGCCGATCGGCAAGGACACCCACACCGGCAACAGTGCCTTCCTGCTGACCGACTACACCCT
>JAPPHP010000308.1 GCA_028821035.1 Gammaproteobacteria bacterium
AGAAACGCTGCGCGCGGCCTTCGTAGTTGACGAAGGTGCCGGTGGACTCGGCATAGCTCGTCGCCGGCAGCGCGACCTCGGCCGCTTCCGCGGTGGGCGTTTCGAGGGCGTCGAGCACGATCACCCGCGCAGCCTCGAGGGCCGCCTTGACGCGGGCGGCGTCGGCGCGCCGGTAGAGGTCGTTCTCGAGCACCGCGAGCGTGTCCGCCTCGCCGCTGGCCGCGGCGTCGAGGGCGGCATCCATCGAGAGACTGGCGGACATGGCCGCGACGCCCATCGTGTTCGCTTCGCCGGACGCGATCAGCAGGGCGGGATCGCGGCCCTGCGCCTTCAGCGCCCAGGCGATGTTGGCCGCCGCCTCGAGCACGCTCGCGTCCGCGCAGCCCGCGCCCGTCACGACGAGCGGGCGTTCGGCGTTCTTGAGCGCAGTTGCCGCTTCCTGCACGAACGCGTCGTGCTCCGTGGCGGCATCGGCGAATGCGGAATCGATACGGTGCGCGATCGCGAATCCGGAACGGGCGATTGCCGTGGGCGTGGCCCGCAGGGTTTCGCGGGCGATGTCGTCGATCCGCGTCGGCAGCACGGAGGCGATGAACACCGGGCTCCGGTGGTGCTGTCCGTGGCCGCGGATGCCGGCGTCCTGCCACTCGGGAATCCCGGCGGAGGCGGCCATCTCGAACGACGTGCCGCGCGCGGCCTGGCGCAGGGCGAGGGCGACCCGGGCCGCGGTGTTGGAGACGTCCTCGCCGAGCACGAGCACGGCGTCGGCCTGCTCGACCTCGGCAAGGGTCGGGATCCGGGCGCCGCCGGCGGCGTGGATGTCCAGCGTCAGCGCCGCGAGTTCGGCGTCCCGGGTCGACAGGCCGTTGCAGAAGTTGTCCTCTCCGACCAGCGTCCGCAGGGCGAAGTTCGCCTCCACGGAGGCGCGGGGGGAGCCGATCCCGACGACGCGTTCACCACCAAGCGCGGCCGCTGCCGCTTCGAGCGCCGGTTCGACGCCCCCGGCCTCGAACACGTCTTCGGCGTCCCGGACGCCGGCGTGGCGCAGCCGCGTGTCGGCGTTCACGAAATGCGAGCCGAACCGTCCCCGGTCGCACAGGAAGTAGCCGTTCACTTCCGCGTGGTAGCGGTTGTGGATGCGCTTGAGGTCGCCGTAGCGTTCGCTCGGGAAGATGTTGCAGCCGACGGAGCAGCCGGGACACACGGAGGGCGCCGACTGGAGGTCCCACTTGCGCGTGTACTGCTTGCTGAACGGGCGGTCGGTGAATACGCCGGTCGGGCACACCTCGACCAGGTTCCCGGCGAACTCGCTCTCGAGGACGCCGTCCTCCGCCCTGCCGAAGTACATCCGCCCGCGGGACCCGAACGCCTCGAGGTCCGTGCCGCCCGCGTAGTCGCGGTAGAAGCGGACGCACCGGTAGCAGGTGATGCAGCGGTTCATCTCGTGGCCGATGAACGGTCCGAGGTCCTGGTTCTCCCAGGTGCGCTTGGTGCCCCGGTACCGGCGGCTGACGTGCCCCGTCATGACGGTCATGTCCTGCAGGTGGCACTCGCCGCCCTCCTCGCAGACCGGGCAGTCGTGCGGGTGGTTCTCCATGAGCCACTCGATCACCGTCTTGCGGAAGTCCTCGGCGTGCGGGGCGTCGATCGAGAAGCGCATGCCGTCGCGCACGGAAGTGATGCAGGCCATGACGAGGCGGCCGCGGGTGTCTTCCTCGTCGGCGTACTCGATCGCGGCGCACTGGCGGCACGCCCCGACGGAGCCCATCGCGGGGTGCCAGCAGAAATACGGGAGGTCGAGGTGGTGCGAGAGCGCGGCCTCGAGGAGGTTCTGGCCCTCCTCGACCTCGTAGCTGATTCCGTCTACGACGATGTGTGCCATGGATCGCCTACCTCGTCCCCATCCCCACGCGTTTCACCGGGCCCGTCCGGTACGGACAGCCCCCACGCTCGATGTGTGCCTCGAAGTCCGCCCGGAAGTACTTGAGCGCGCTCGACAGCGGTTCGATGGCGCCGGCCGCGTGCAGGCAGAACGTGTTGCCCGGGGCGCCGATGTAGCCGCCGTGCTTCTCCAGCAACTCGATGTCGCCGGGCCGGCCGCGGCCCTCCTCGATGTCGGTCAGCAGTTCCTCGATCCACGGCAGTCCTTCCCGGCACGGCGTGCAAAACCCGCACGACTCCTGCGCGAAGAAGTGCTGCAGGTTGCGGGACAGGTCCACCGGGCAGACCGAGTCGTCCATCAGGATCATGGTGCCGGTGCCCATGCGGCTGCCGGCCGCCGCGATGGCGCCGTAGTCCATCGGCAGATCGAAATGCTGCTCGACGAGGAAGTCCGTGGAGGCCCCGCCCGGCAGGATGCCGCGCAGCTTGTAGCCGTCCTGCATGCCGCCGGCGTGCACCTCGACGATCTCGCGGATCGGCGTGCCCATCGGTAGTTCCCAGAGGCCCGGCTGCTTCACGCGCCCGGATGCCCCATAGAGCTTCGTGCCGGCGTCGTCCGTCAGGCCGAGGTCGCGGAACCACTCGGCGCCGTGCGCCACGATGGCCGGCACGTTGCACAGGGTTTCGACGTTGTTGACGATGGTCGGCCGTCCCCAGGCGCCGCTCGCGGGCGGGAAGGGCGGCTTGAGGCGCGGCTGGGCGCGTTTGCCCTCGAGGGCGTTCAGGAGGGCGGTCTCCTCGCCGCAGATGTAGCGCCCGGCCGAACCGTGGATGCGCAGGTCCAGGTCGAAGCCGGAGCCGAAGATGTCCCTGCCGAGATAGCCGCGTTCGTGCGCGTCCCGGATGGCGGCGTCCAGCGCGCGGTGCGACTCGAAGTACTCGCCGCGCAGGAAGACGTAGGCGACCCCGGCGCCGATGGCGTACGCGCCGATGATCATCCCCTCGATGAGGAGGTGCGGATCGCGCTCCATGAGGTAGCGGTCCTTGAACGTGCCTGGCTCCATCTCGTCAGCGTTGCAGACGAGGTACTTCGGGCCCTTGCCCGCCGCGTCGCCCTGGGGCACGAAGCCCCACTTGACGCCGGTGGGGAACCCGGCGCCGCCGCGGCCGCGCAGGTTCGCGTCCTTGACGAGGTCGATCAGCTCACCGGGGGTCATCTCCCGGAGCGCGCGCCGCGCGGCCGCGTAGCCGCCGCCGGCCTCGTAGTCGTCGATGCCGACGTGGCCGTGCCGGTCGATGCGTTCGGTGAGAGGTGCCTGCGTCACGCTTGCCTGCCGTCCTACTCGAAGCGGCCGAAGACCGCGGCGAGGTCTTCGCTGCGCACGTTCTCGATCAGCTCCTCGTCGACGAGCATCGTCGGCGCCTTGTCGCAGGCGCCGAGGCAGACGATGGGGAGCAGGGTGAAACGGCCGTCCGGCGTCGTCTCGCCGTAGCCGATGCCGAGGTGCTTCTGGATGTCGCGCGCCAGGCCGTCGGCGCCCATGATGTAGCAGCTCACGCTGTCGCAGACCATGACGACGTGGCGTCCCACGGGCTGGCGGAAGATGCGGTTGTAGAACGTCGCGATGGCGTCGAGGGCGGCGACGGACATGCCGAGGAGCCGGCCGATCGCGGCCAGGCTCGCGTCCGACACCCAGCCCCGGTGCTTCTGCACGATCATCATGGCGTCGATGGCGGCCGACTGGCGGTCCGGCAGGTGCGCGCACTCGTGCTCGATGAGGGCGACTTCCTCGTCGGACAGCTGCTCGATGGGCTCGAATCCTTGCGCGGGTTCGCTCATCGGTCCACGTCCGCCATGACGAAGTCGATGCTCGCGATGATGGCGATCAGGTCCGCCACCATGAAGCCGTTGCTGATGAACGGGATCATCTGCAGTGCCGGGAAGGACGGCGTACGGATCCGGGTGCGGTAAGCCATGGTGCCGCCGTCGGAAACCGAGTAGTAGGAGTTCCAGCCCTTGGTCGCCTCGATGGTCGTCGCGGACTCGCACGGCGCGATCACGGGACCCCAGCTCACGTTCAGGAAGTGGTGGATGAGCGTCTCGATGTCCTGCATCGTGCGCTCCTTGGCCGGCGGCGTGGTCAGCCGGTGGTTCGCCTTGTAGGGGCCCGGCGGCATGTCGCGGGCGCACTGCTCGATGATGCGCAGGCTCTGCCGGATCTCCTCCGCGCGCACGACGGCGCGGTCGTAGACGTCGCCGTTCTCGGCCGTCGGAATGTCGAACTCGAGCTGGTCGTAGCCGCTGTACGGGCGGTTCTTGCGGAGGTCCCAGTCGCACCCGGTCGCCCGCAGCGACGGGCCGGTGATGCCCCATTCGAGGCCTTCCTCGGTGGTGTACGCGCCGATGCCGACCGAGCGCTTCTTCAGGATGTTGTTCTTGAGCGCCATCTTCTCGTAGTGGTCCATGCGCTTCGGCATGTACTTCACGAAGTCGAGCACCATCCGGTCCCAGCCCTTCGGCAGGTCCTGCGTGACGCCGCCGATCCGGAACCAGCTCGGGTGCATGCGGCCGCCCGTGATCGCCTCGACGATGGAGAACAGGCGCTCGCGATCCGCGAACATGTAGAACACCGGCGACATCTGGCCGACATCCTGGGCGTAGGTGCCGTAGAAGAGGAGGTGGCTCGCGATGCGGAAGAACTCGGAGAGCATCACGCGGATGTACTGGGCGCGGTCCGGCACCTCGATGCCCGCCATGTTCTCGACGTTCATGACGTAGGGTAGGTTGTTCATCACGCCGCCGAGGTAGTCGACGCGGTCGGTGTAGGGGATGTAGGTGTGCCAGCTCTGGCGCTCCGCCATCTTCTCCTGGGCGCGGTGGTGGTAGCCGATGTCGGGCACCGCCTGCACGATCACCTCGCCGTCGAGCTGCAGCGCGATGCGGAACACGCCGTGCACGCTCGGGTGGTTCGGGCCGAGGTTCAGGAACATGAAGTCGGTGTGCTGGGCCTCCCGGCTCATGCCCCACTCTTCCGGCACGAAGCGCAGTCCCTCCTGCTGCGACTCCTGGAACTCCGGGGTCATCGTGAACGGGTCCATCTCCGTGGCCCGCGCCGGATGCTCCTTGCGCAGCGGATGCCCCTCCCAGTGCGGGGGTGTCAGGATGCGGCGGAGGTTCGGATGTCCGTCGAAATCGATGCCGAACATGTCGAACGCCTCGCGCTCGTACCAGTCCGCCACCGGGTAGACCGAAGTGACCGTGGGCAGCGAGGCGCGTTGCTCGGGCAGCGCGGCCTTGATGCGTATGTCGCTGTCGTGGCGGAGCGACATCAGGTGATAGAAGACGGTGAAGTCGGAGTCGGGCTGGCCGTCCCGGGACTGCCGGGTCCGCTCGTCGATCGCCGACAGGTCGAAGAGCAGTTCGAACCCCTCTTCGTGCTTCAGGTGGCGGAGCACGTCGACCACCTGGGTCCTGTCGACCCAGAGCGTCGGGATGCCGTCCGCGGTTGCCTGGGTGACGCAGCTTTCCCCGAACCGGGCGCGCAGCGCGGTGACGGAGCCCTCAGCCGGGGAGCCCGAGGGGCTTGCCCCTCGCGAGAGAGAGCCTGGTTCGAGGCCAGGCTCGACGACGGCTTCGCTCATGGTCCGCTACCGCCGCTTCAACAGCGCGTCCGACAGGGGCGCGTCGCCGACCGTGGTCGGTTCCGCAAGGGTCGACACCTGCATGCGCGCGGCGTTGCGCTTGTCGCGCTGGCTCGGCGCGTACTTCGACACGGAGCCATCCTCCCCGATCATCCAGGAGAGCGGTCGGTGGGTGTTCCTGATGGACTCCTGCAGGAGCGTGAGGCCCTGCATGAAAGCTTCTGGCCGGGGCGGGCATCCGGGCACGTAGACGTCCACCGGCAGGAACTTGTCGGCGCCCTGCACGACGCTGTAGACGTCGAACATGCCGCCCGAGTTCGCGCACGAGCCCATGGAAATCACCCAGCGGGGCTCGAGGAGCTGTTCGTAGAGGTGCTGCAGCACGGGCGCCATCTTCCGGAACACCGTGCCGGACACCACGATCAGGTCCGCCTGTCGCGGCGTCGCGCGGATCACCTCCGCGCCGAAGCGGGCGGCGTCGTGCCGGGAGGTGAGCGCTGTCGCCATCTCGACGTAGCAGCACGAGAGCCCGAAGTTGAACGGCCAGATCGAGTTGGCCCGGCCCCAGGCGACGAGGTCCTCGAGCTTCGCCGTCAGGACGCCGCGCGCCGCGTCCTCCTCGTAGGCCGCGTCCACCGCCGCCATCGGGGCGTCCGCTTCCGTCTTGATGAGCCGCCACTGCATGGGATCAGCCGCTCCCGCCGGTGTCGCCCGCGCCGGCCTGTGCGTAGCCGGGCGTACGGGCGTGGCGGCTCTTGATGCCCCAGTCCAGGGCGCCGCTGCGGTACTCGTAGACGAGCGCGATCAGCAGGATGACGATGAACACGCCGGCGCCGATGTAGCCGCGCCAGCCAAGCTCGAAGAAGGCGACCGCCCAGCCGATGATGAAGATGGTCTCGAGATCGAAGATCACGAAGAACATGGCGATCAGGTAGAACTCGATGGAGAAGCGGCTCTCCTCGGCGTCTCCGGCCGGAACGACGCCGGATTCGAACGGCAGGGTCCGGGCGCCGCCGTGCCGCGCCTTGGCCCCGATGAACCACGCGGCGGTGAGGGACACGGCGAGCAGCGCGGCCACCGTCAGCGCATAGAGCAGGAACGGCAGGATGTCGTGACCTTCCGTCATCGGCGGTCCGAAGTGGCTCCTCTTCGCCGTGAGTTCGTCGTGGGCGCCGCACTGTTGCGCCGGTCTTTCAGGGAGCCCGGCGACGGCGGGCGGTACTATACAGGCGCACCCGTTCCGACGCTAGAACGGAGGGCGGAAAACGGGCCTCGAACGGCGGTCCTCAGGGCAGGACGGTGACCTTGGGGTAGGCCACGAATCCTCGGTCGACTGGGAGGTCAGGGTCGGGGCAGATTACGGCCTCGCTCGATGTCCGCGAGCATTTCCTCAATGTCGCCCGTCGGGTGATTGCAGGCCAGCGCCTTTTCGATGACCTCCAGGCGACGTGCTCTCGCTTCCTGCGTGTCGGGTTCGCCGAACTCGACCCGGTTCCGTTCCGATCGACCACGTGTTGGTGGGGGCATCTCGGACATCTCCCTGTTTCGCGGACGCATCCCTCACCATACAGGCTCGTAGCACCGAAAGCCTGGTTGAGCGGCCAGGATGGGACAGCGCGGCCTCTCGTCGGGCGGGTCTGGACGAGTTGTTGGTGCGCGCATAGGCTGGCGCGAACGGGAGAAGGGGAGCCGCCGATGACACGATGCGCCGCCTTGCGGGCGGCATTTCTGGCGCTGGTCTGCCTATCGTCGGCAGCCGCCCTCGCCGACACCCGCAATGCCTACTTCGGCGACCTGCACATCCACACGCGCTACTCCTACGACGCGTTCTTCTTCGGCACGGTGGCATCGCCGGACGACGCCTACGAGTTCGCGAAGGGCAAGCCGATGGTGACCCCTGCCGGCGCCACGATCCAGCTTCACACACCCCTCGACTTCTACGCGGTCACCGACCACTACTTCTTCCTCGGGCAGTGGTGGGCGTCGAAGCACGACCCGGACCACCCGTACCGGGACGACCCGGTCGTGCAGGACATCATCGCGCGCAACGACTTCGGCGCCGCGTTCCGCTTCCCGCATGACCGCGTCCTCGAGTCGGACATCAAGACGGCGTGGAAGGACATCCAGGCGGCCGCGGAGCGGCACAACGATCCGGGGACGTTCACCACGTTCATCGGCTTCGAGTTCACCCCGGAGAAGAACATGGACGGCCAGCACCGGGTGGTCATCTACCGGGGCACGCGGGTGCCGGAGCTCCTGATCGGCCGTATCGAGACCCTGAACCCGGAAGACCTCTGGGACTGGATGGACCGCCACCGGGCCGACGGCATCGAGGCGCTGGCGATTCCGCACAACACGAACCTCTCCGGGGGGCGGATGTTCGAAGGCACGTACTTCGATGGCTCGCCCATGGACGTTGCCTACGCGGAACGGCGCATGCGCAACGAGCCGCTGGTCGAGATCGCCCAGATGAAGGGAACCTCGGACACGCACCCGTTCCTCTCGCCCAACGACGAGTGGGCCGAGTTCGAGATCCGGCCGTTCAAGCTCGGGCCGCACGCGCGCAGCAACCCGAAGGGCAGCTACGTGCGTGACGCTCTCCTGCAGGGCCTCGAGTTCGACGAGCGCCTCGGGGTCAACCCGTACCGCTACGGCGTCGTGGCGGCGAGCGATACGCACATCGCGGCTCAGACCTACTCCGAGGAGGCATTCACGATCCAGTACGGTGCGCACGCGCCCGTGGAACGGTTCGGCTCCGTGCCCGTGGACGACGCGGTGCTGGCCTACCGCGAGACTTCGAGTCGGTATCACAGCGCCGCGGCGCTCGCGGGCGTGTGGGCGCCGGAGAACACCCGGGAGGCCATCTACGAGGCATTCCGCCGCCGGGAGACCTTCGGCACGAGCGGCCCGCGCATCAAGGTGCGGCTCAGGGGCGGGTTCGAGACGCCGGTGGCGCAGGGCGCCGAGGTGACGGCCGGCGAAGGCAAGCCGACGTTCCGGGCCTGGGCCGTGGCCGACCCGGCCGGCGCGAAGCTCCAGCGGCTGCAGGTCGTGAAAGGCTGGCTGGAGGACGGCCGGGGACGTGAGCAGGTCTTCGACGTCGCCTGTTCGGACGATCTCGCCGTGGATCCCGAGACGCACCGTTGTCCCGACAACGGCGCGACCGTGGATCTGGCGACCTGCGCCTACGCCCCGGAGCCGGGCGCCGCGCAACTCGAAGCCTCCTGGGAGGACGCCGGCTACGAACCGGGCCAACGCGCCTTCTACTACGTGCGGGTCCTGGAGAACCCGACGTGCCGATGGTCCACGTGGGACGCGATCCGCGCCGGCACGCCGCGGCGGCCGGACCTGCCCGCGACCATCCAGGAACGCGCGTGGAGTTCGCCGATCTGGGTGCGGCCGGGTTAGCGCCACCGAAGCCGTCGCCCTGACGGGCGCCGCCTCTGGCCCCAGCCCAAGCCGTTCCAGCACGATGTCGGCCATCGCGCTATCGCGCGAAGTCCGACACCCTGCCAGCCCCAGGCGGTCGAACGCCGCCGCGATTGCCGCTGCAACCTCGCACGCGCCGCGCGATCAGTCGAGCAGCGCCGCCCGGATCGCTGCGACTGTGTCGCTGCCCACGCCGATTTCCTCGACGTAGGCGATCGGCGACCCGAACCCGGCCCGCAGGTCGTCCAGGAGTCCGGCCATCGTGGCTGCCCTGCACTGGATGAGCTTGAACCACTGCGACTCGGTGAGGCCGAATGTCGCCAACTGCTCGACGAAGTGGTGCGTGTGAGGACGAAGCTGGTCTCCGCTCAGGCGATAGTCCTCGCAGATGACCGCTTCGTCCACGCCCAGGACGGTCAGTGCCAGGGCGGCGGCGATACCGGTCCTGTCGCGGCCGCCGCTGCAGTGGAACACCGTGGGACCCGTGGCCGGGTCCGCGAGCCGCTCGAGGAACACGCGGTACGCGTGCCTGCCGGTGTCGCCGTTGACGAGGTGGCGGTACAGCGCCCTGTCGAGACCGCCTCCGGGCTGCGACGCCTTCCACGCCGCGGCCTGCTCGCCCGACACCGCCCGCTGTTGCGCGGCGAACGCGGCTTCGGACAGGGGCGGAAGGTGCAGGGCCGTCACGCCGTGGCGCCGCCAGTCCACGAGCCCGTCCTCAGCTCGCTCCCCCGGATCGCGGAAGTCGATGACCGTCCGGATGCCGAGCGTGTCGCGAAGGGTCGCGAGACCAGCCTCCGTGATCGCGTGCATCAGTCCGGACCGCAGCAGCCGGCGCGGGCGGATCCGTGCGCCGTCACGGGTCCGCAAACCGCCGAGGTCGCGCAGGTTGACCGCGCCTTCGACCAGGCCGTCGAGGTCTCGTGAACCGGGACCCAGGGCTTCGCTCCCTTCGGAGTCGGGCATGGAGGCCCGGCGCTCAGTGCGCCTCGCGCCGCGCCGAGATCACGCCGGTATCGAACCCGAGCACGTGCATGCGGCCGATGTAACGCGCGTGCTCGATCTTGAAGCAGCGGTCCATGACCACGTCGAGGCCGCCGGCGGTCGCGATCTCGACGCCTTCCGGGCTGATGACGCCGAACTGCAGCCAGAGGGCGCGCGCGCCGACCGCCACCGCCTCCCGCGCGATGCCGGGGACGGCGTCGGGGGCGCGGAAGACGTCCACGAGGTCGACGGGCTCCGGGATGTCCGACAGGCTTGGATACGAGCGCTCGCCGAGGACTTCCTCCTCGCGCGGATTCACCGGGATGACGCGGTAGCCGTGCCGCGCGGCGTAGAAGCCGACGAAGTTGCTCGCGCGCAGGACGTTCGAGGACAGGCCGACGATGGCCACGGTGCGCGCCTGGTGCAGGACGCGCTGGATGACTTCGGGGTCCTGGTAGGGCGAGAGGTCTGTCATGAGCCGTTTCCGTGCATGCGTGCGAAGCCCTGTTCGAGGTCCCAGATCAGGTCTTGGGGGTCCTCGATGCCGATCGAGAGCCGAATGGTGCCGGGGCCGATGCCGGCGGCGGCCAGTTCGTCGTCGCCGAGTTGCCGGTGGGTGGTGCTCGCCGGATGGATGATGAGGCTCTTCGCGTCCCCGACGTTGGCTAGGTGGGAGAAGAGCCGCACGCCCCGGATGAAGTCCTGTCCCGCCTCGCGACCCCGGTCGAGGTCGAAACAGAAGACGGCGCCGGCGCCCTTCGGCAGATACTTGGCCGTCAGGGGCGCATACGGGCTGTCGGGCAGGCCGGGATGCCGCACGCCCGCGACGTCGTCGCGCTCCGACAGCCACTGCGCGACGGTCATTGCGTTGCTGACGTGCCGTTCCATGCGCAGGGGGAGCGTTTCCAGGCCCTGCATGAAGAGGAAGGCGTTCAGCGGGCTCATGGCCCCGCCGAGGTCGCGCAGCGTCTCGGCACGCAGCTTCATCAGGTAGCCGTAGCTGCCGAAGGTCTCGTGGAAGGCGAGCCCGTGATACGCGGGGGAGGGGTCGGCCACGATCGCGAACTTGCCGTTCGACCAGTCGAATTCCCCCGAGTCCACGACGGCGCCGCCGATGCTCGTGCCGTGGCCGCCTATGAACTTGGTCACCGAGTGGACGACGATGTCGGCGCCCCATTCCATCGGTCGGCACAGGTAGGGCGTGGCGAACGTGTTGTCCACGAGCAGGGGGACGGCGGCGTCGTGTGCGATTGCCGCCACCGCCTCGATGTCGAGGACGTTGCCGCCCGGGTTGCCGATGGTCTCTGCGAAGAGCAGCCGGGTCTCGTCGCGCACGGCGCGGGCCCAGTCCGCCGGGACGTCCGGATCGACGAAGGTGAGGTCGACGGAGAGCTTGCGGGCGAGGTGCTTGAGCTGCGTCACCGTGCCGCCGTAAAGGGCCGCCGAGGCGACCATGTGGTCCCCGGGTACGAGCATCGTGAAGAGCGCGGACGACTGCGCGGCGAGGCCGCTCGCGAACGCGACGGCGCCGATGCCACCCTCGAGGTTGGCGAGCCGCTCCTCGAGGGCCGCGACGGTGGGGTTCATGATGCGGGAATAGGTGTTGCCGTATTCCTGCAGGTTGAAGTACGCGGCGGCGGACTCCGGGTCCTCGAAGACGTAGCTCGAGGTCTGGTAGATCGGCACGGCGCGGGCCCCGGTGGTGGGTTCGGGACGCGCCCCCGCGTGGACCGCGCGGGTGTGGAAGCCGAACTCGTGATCGGGCTGGTAATCGTCGGACATGCGTGCAGCGTCTCGCCCGGAGCGGTCGCTGTCAATGCGGGCGGACGCGGCTAACATCTCGCGGATGGAACGGGATCAGGAAACCGCCGGTCCGACTTCGCTGACCGGGGAGCAGCGGCGCGACCTCGTGCGGGACGGATACGTCATCGTCCGGGGTGCCGTGCCTCCCGACCGGGTGGCGCGGGCGCGGAAGCGCATCCTGGCTGGAATGCCGCCAACGGAGCGGCGCCTGCTCGCCCCGGCGGAACTCGCCACGCACCCGGAAGTCGTGGGGCTCTTCCAGGAGAGTGCTCTCGCGAGCCTGTTGCGCCAGGAGATGGGTCCCTTCCCCGATGTGGTGAGTTGCCAGATCGCGGTCACGCCGGGCCACGACCCGCTCGGCGGCAAGCCGGCGGCGCATGTGGACGGAAGCTGGTCGGGCCCGATCCCGACGCGGGCGGAGGATATCGAACCGGAACGTGGGCGCCCTCGCGACGCGGCGCGCTACTTCGGCGAGCACGACGAGCGACGCGGGACCAACGATGGCTTGCTCTGGCAGGACCCGGAACGCCGCATCTCGCTCGGCAGCTACACGGCGCTCGTCGGCATCGCGCTGAACGACCAGCTCGAACCGGGCAACGGCCAGTTCGCGGTGTTGAGCGGGGTGCACGAGGAGGTCCAGGCGGCGTTCCGGATGCAGCGTGACCGCGGCGGCGTGATCGGGCCGGAGGGTCCCGGCTGGCCGCGCATCCGCATCGACGAGGACGGCCGCCCGGTGTTCAACGGGCTGCCGGAGACGGTACGTGCCCGGGCCCGTGAGGCGGCGGCCGCCCCGGCCATCGACGGTTGGCCGGGGCCGGAACTCACTCCCATCCTGCTCGCCGCCGGCGACGCCGTGATCGCCCTGCATGCCTGCCCGCACACCGCGACGCCGAACCATGGCCCGAACCCGCGCATGAACGTCTACTTCCGCATCCGGCGGCTGCGGGAGGGGAACCCGCACGAGGGGACGCGGCGGGTGGGGCACGGCGTCAGCGACCATCCGGACCGCGGATATTTCGGGCAGTTCCTCGACTACCCGGAGTCGTACGATCCGTGGGGGACTTCCGTTGCCAAGTTGTGCGACCACTGGTCGGAATGGGATCTCGTTGGGCAGGAACGCCCGCGCACGTCGGTTGTCTGATCAAGCGGTTCTAGACGAAACAGATTTCCTACGTGGATCGGAGAGATTGCTTAACGACAGGCCGCTTTGGGGGCTTTAGTTTGTGGTCGGATGGACAACCCCAACGCCCCCGACGATGCACCGGCGCGGTTTCCCTTCGACGCGATCTACAAGGCGCTCTGTTGCCACCGCCAGACAGTGACGGACGTGCTCCGCCGCTATCTCATCGAGCCCGCAGGACCACTCCCGCGGTCCGTGATCGAGGCGCTCGACCTGCGCACGCTACGCAAGATCTCGCCAGAGTGGGTGACGTGCGGCTTCCGCCTGCGGCGGGCCGATCAAGTCTGGCAGGTCGCCTTCAGGCAGGACGCGCGTTCGCACGGCTATCCGGCTCTGATGTTCCTGAACCTGGAGTTCCAGTCTCGGCGCGATGGCCTGATGGCGCTGCGCTTCCTCGACCATGGCAACGAGCTGTATCGAGAGTTGCGGGCCCAGCACGCGGTCGCGTCGGGCGAACCGTGCCTGGTGCTCTGCGTCCTGCTGTACAACGGACGCACGCCCTGGAGCGCCGCCACGGCGGCGTCGGAGCTCGTTCGTGCGCCGGCGGTACTCGGCCGCGCGAACGTGGCGCCGGGTCTGACCGCGTTCCATCCATGGGGGTACTGGGTGCTCGACTTCTCGACTCTTCGAGACAGGCCACATGTCGCGGGCGACGTCGTCTCGATGATGGTCGGCATCGAGTTCGCACGCGACCGCGCGGATCTTGTGGCGCCGCTGTGGGAGACAGTGCGGGGTCTGGGGGACGGCGGATTGCGGG
>JAPPHP010000352.1 GCA_028821035.1 Gammaproteobacteria bacterium
ATTCCCTGCGGACCACGCCTTGCATTGACGCGCAGGGCGAACTCTGAAGTACCAGAAACTTACGGGACACCACACTAGCAGGGTATCGGACTTGGCGCGACGGTGCGAAGCCCGATGCCGTGCTGGAACGGCTTGGGGCCGCGGGGACGCCTCGGGTGCATGTTAGCTTTGCCAACGGGTGAGAGGGGGAATCTGCGATGCAAGCGCGATCGACTCTGGCAGGGGGCCTGTTGCTGGCCCTCGTGGGATGCACGGACGACGCGCTGCGCGTCGAGGAACACGGCGTCGGGCCGTCGGCCGGGGAGGGCCGAACGGCGGGGTACAACGCCGAGCGCAACGTCTATTTCGGCGACCTGCACGTGCACACGCGCCACTCCATGGACGCGTTCAGCTTCGGTACCACGGTGTCGCCGGACGAAAGCTACCGCCACGCCAAGGGCGAGACCGTGATGAATCCCTTCGGCCACGAGATGCGGCTGCGCGAGCCCCTCGACTTTCTCGGAGTCACCGACCACGGCGTCTTCCTCGGGGTGGTCGCGACCTGGGCGGACCCGGAGAGCGGGCCCGGTCAGTTGCCGGGCGCCGAGGCCTTCCACGACATCAACCGGCCCGAGAACCTCGACTACCGGTCGATGCAGAGCCGCAACATGGCGTTCCGCGGGACCGCGCGACGCATCCGGTCGATTCCGGCGGGTCCCTGGGAGCGGTTCCAGGCGTGGCGCACGAACCATCCCGCCCGCGCGCTCGCGTCGTTCGACGACGACGCGCACCGCTCGGCGTGGGAGGACATCATCGGGGCTGCGGAACGCCACAACGATCCGGGCAACTTCACGGCGTTCATCGCCTACGAGTGGACTGCGTCCACGCCCCAGCCGGAGTCCGCGGCGTACCACCGCAACGTCGTCTTCGCGTCTTCCCTGGCGCCGGCGCGTCCCTTCACGTCGATCGACTCGCACGAGCCGGAGGACCTCTGGAACTGGATGGACCGGCTGCGCGAACAGGGCGTCGACAGCCTGGCCATCATCCACAACCCCAACGGGTCGAACGGGCAGGCCTTCCGGTTGCGTTACTCGGACGGACGGGCGATCGATACGGACTTCGCGGAACTGCGGATGCGCAACGAGCCGCTCGTCGAGATCACCCAGGTCAAGGGCACGTCGGAGACGCATCCGCGCCTCTCGCCGAACGACGAGTGGGCGGACTTCGAGATCCTGAACTCGCGCAAGGGCAAGACGACGCAGTGGAGCGAGCCCCGGGGCAGCTACGTGCGCGACGCGCTCAAGAACGGCATCGCGCTGGCGCAGGAGGGCCGGGGCAATCCGTTCAAGATCGGCTTCATAGGCTCCAGCGACACGCACAACGGCGCTGCGTCGTTCGACGAGTCGGCCTTCTTCGCATCGTCGCCGTTCTTCGGGACGGCGGAGAACCGGTCTTCGATACCCGTCTCCCGGGAACGCCTCGACTACCTGGCGGGGCTGCCGCCGGAGGTCCAGCCGTGGGTGAGAACCTCCGACGAGGAGCAGGGCACGTACTTCGGCTTTCGGGACGCGCAGCGGGCGGCGTCCGGACTCGCGGCCGCCTGGGCGGAGGAGAACACGCGGGAGTCGATCTTCGCCGCGTTCCGACGCAAGGAGACCTACGGCACCTCGGGCAACCGCATCCGACTGCGCTTCTTCGGCGGGTTCGACTACGCGGGGCTCGACCTCGAGGCCCGTGACCTCCTCGAGCGCGCTTACGCGGATGGCGTGCCCATGGGGGGCGACCTGGTCGCGTCCGACGCCACGCCCCCGCGTTTCCTCGTCTGGGCCCAGCGGGACGCGCACGGGGCGCCGCTGCAGCGCGTCCAGGTCGTGAAGGGCTGGTATGACGCGGGGTTCCGCAAGCAGACCAACGAGCGGGTCTACGATGTCGCGTGCTCGGACGGACTCGCCGTCGACCCCGAAACGTACCGGTGCCCGGACAACGGGGCGCGCGTCGACCTCTCGGACTGCTCGATTCCGGAAGACCTGGGCGCGGCCGAACTCAAGGTCTCCTGGAGCGATCCGGACTTCGACCCGGCCGATGGCGATACCTTTTACTACGCCCGCGTGCTCGAGAACCCGACGTGCCGCTGGAGCACGTGGGACGCCGTGCGCAACGGCGTGCGGCCCAGGACGGGGCTGGCGGTGACGATCCAGGAGCGGGCCTGGTCTTCGCCGATCTGGTACCAGGCGCCGGGCGAGTCGTAGCGGGCCGCGTTCAGTTGCCGCCCAGGAGGTCCGCGCCGTACCGCTCGTAGGCCTCGTTCGAGGCGACGAGGTGCTGCGCGGACCCGTGCACGTCGCGGAAACAGCGCTGGAGGATGCTGCTGTCGAGGATCGCCGAGGCGCCGAGGAAGTGGAAGACGCGGGAAACCACGTCGGCGCAGGCCTCCGTGCCGTACGCGGTGGTGGCCGTCACCCGGTTCTCCTCCGCGGGCGTCAGCCGGCCACTCGCCTGGCATAGCGACCACGCCTCCTCCAGGGTCGCGAGTCCGAGGGCGCGCACGCCGGCGACCTGGGTCCGGGCCTTGCCGAGTTCGTGGCGGAAGGCCCCGCGCGTCGCCAGCGAGCCGCCGAATCCGCGCGACTTGGTGCGTGCGTATGCCGTGGCCTCGTCCAGGAAGCGTTCGGTGACGCCGAGCGTGAAGCCCAGGTTCTCACCGGCCACGTAGACCATGTAGGGCAGGGTGAATTCCGGACCGCCGCGCAGCGGTCCCGCCATGGGATCGATCAGCCGCCGTTCCGGCACCTCCACGTCCTCGCAGACGAGGTCGATGCTCCCCGTGCCCTTGAGCGCCATCACGTTCCACTCGCCCTGGCGCCGCAGGTCCCGCATCGGCATCACGACGGAGCGTACGCCGGGTGAGTCCGCGTCGCCCACGGCGACGACGAGCGCCCAGTCCGCGTGCAGGCACCCGCTCGCGAACTTCCAGACACCGTTGACCACGGCGCCGTCCGGCGTGCGGCGATAGCGGCCGCCGGGAGTGGCGACGGCGGCGAAGAACGGGCAGGGGTCCGCGCCGAACACCTCCTCGAAGCCGGCGTCCGGCAGCCGTGCCGCGGCCGCGCTCGCCGCGCCGGCGTGGTTGAACCCGACCCAGCCGGCCGTGGGGTTGTGGTAGGAGAGCGCGGCGAAGTACCGCATCTGCTCGGCCAGCGTGAGACCGTCGCCGCCGGCCTCGACCGGCGCCTTGACGAGCGGCACCCGCAACTCGCGGAGGACGTTGACCAGCTCGTCGGGCGCCTCGCCCAGGCGCTCGGCCTCGGCGGCGGTGGCGTCCAGGGTGTCGCGGTGTTCGTCGATCTCTTCGATCAGCGCATCTATGGTCCGGGGCATGACGCTTCTCTCAGGCGTGCGCCCGGTTCCAGCCCTCGATGATCTCGTCCATGTCCACGGGACGGAAGAACACCTCCGGCTGTTGTTGCTCGCCCCATACCGACCAGGAGTCCATGGGGTTCCAGTCTTCCTTGACGGTCCAGGCGTCGTCGTCGGCGATCTGGTCCATGTCGGCGAAGAACTCGAAGAACGTGCCGCTGGGATCCCGCAGGTACCAGAAGATGTTGCCGCCGATCTGGTGGCGCCCGGGCCCGGCGACCTGGTTCTCCTGGCCGTTGTCGGCGAGGTACCGGGTCGCCGCGCGGAACACGGCGTCGAAGTCGTCGTGCTCGATCGCGTAGTGGTTGAGGTACGGCACGGGGCCGGGGGCGACCAGGAAGTTGTGATGGTCGTGGGAGCAACGCAGAAACGTGGCGATGCCTCCGCCGATGCGGTCGGAGACGCGAAAGCCGATCGCCTCGCAGAGGGCGGCCGTCTTCGGGGGCTCGGGCGTGCCGATGACGACGTGGCCGAGGCGCCGGGGCGGACGCGGGGTCTCTTCGAAGATCACCTCGGCGCGCTCGCCGAGGCGGTTGCGCTCGCCCGGGAAGTTCATCGTGCGCTGCGGCTGCGGCGAGACGTCAGCCACCGTGCCGGGCTCCACGATGTAGGTCCATTCGTTGACCGGATCGCGCACCGTCAACCGACCGTTCGCGAGCTGGTAGCCGACGCCGAGGGCGTCGAGGCGCGCCGCGGCCTGGGCGAGGTCCGCTTCGTTCTCGCACAGGATCCGCAGCGACAGGAGCTGACGGTAGGGCGCTTCCGCGAGCCGGATCTGACCGGGCCGGTCGGCCGTGCCCCAACTGCGTTCGCCGCCGATCAGGCCGATTTCCCGGTAGAAGTGGTCGAGACGCTCCGGGTCGGGCGCGCCGACGGACATTGCCTGAAGTCTGTGCAGTGCCACGAGTGCTCCTTTGCGGCGGGGACAGCCAGTGCGACGGGGCGCGCATGATACCTTTCGGGGGGACGTTCATCGGGGAGGGACGGCGATGCGATGGCCGGCGACCGGGGTCCTCGGGATGGGGCTGTTGTTGGGGGCGTGCACGGACGATTCGCTGCAGATCCGGGACTTCGGCGCCGAGACCGCCGAAGCGCCTCGAGGCGCGGACTACAGCCCCGACCGCAACGTGTACTTCGGTGACCTGCACGTCCACACGCGTTACTCGATGGACGCTTATCTCCTCGGCACCGAGGTGTCTCCCGACGAGAGCTACCGCTACGCGAGGGGCGAGACGCTCACCAACACCTTCGGGGTGGAGATGCGGCTGCGCGAGCCCCTCGACTTCATGGCCGTCACCGACCACGGCGTGTTCCTTGGCGTGATCGCCCAGTGGGCCGACCCGACGAGCAGGACGGGGCAGCTACCCGGCGCCGCGCCGTTCCACAACGTCAACCAGCGAGAGTTCAACCGGCACTGGGCCTCCCAGGAGCGCACCGTGCTCTTCCGGGAGAACATGGGACGTTTCCGAAGACAGCCCGCCGACGCGCTCACGCGTTTCGAGGCGTGGCGGACCAACAACCCGGCGGTGGCCTCTCTCGCGTTCGACTACGACGCCCATCTCGACGCCTGGCACGACACGATCATGGCGGCGGAGCGCCACAACGATCCTGGCAACTTCACCACGTTCATCGCCTACGAGTGGACCGCCTCGACGGACCCGCCCGAGTCCTCCGCGTATCACCGCAACGTGATCTTCGAGTCGTCGCAGGCGCCGGTGCGGCCTTTCTCGCTCATCGACTCGAACGATCCGGAGAAGCTCTGGGCGTGGATGGACGATCTCCGCGCCCAGGGGGTCGACAGCCTCGCCATCCCACACAACACGAACCAGTCGAACGGTCAGGTCTTTCGCCTGAAGTACACCGACGGCCGCGCGGTGGACACCGAGTTCGCCGCCATGCGGATGCGCAACGAGCCGCTGGTCGAGATCACCCAAGTGAAGGGCACCTCGGAGACGCACCCGCGCCTGTCACCCGACGACGAGTGGGCGGACTTCGAGATCCTCAACACGCGCAAGGGCAAGATCTCGCAGTGGAGCAACCCGCACGGCAGCTACGTGCGGGAAGCGCTTGCGAACGGCATCGCCCTCGAGCAGGAAGGGCGCGGCAACCCGTTCAAGATCGGCTTTGTCGCGGCCACCGACACGCATAACGGGGCGCCGTCCTTCGACGAGTCGAACTACTTCGGCTCGGCGCCCACTTCCGGTTCGCCCGAAAACCGTGGCGCCATCCCCGCCTCGCAGGAACGTCTCGACTACATCGCGGGCCTGGGGCCGCGAGAGCAGGAGTGGGCGGGATTCGTCGACGAGGAGCAGGGGACCTACCTCGGAATCCGGGGTGCGCAGTTCACGGCGTCGGGGCTGGCCGCCGCGTGGGCGGAGGAGAACACGCGCGAGGCGATCTTCGCCGCGTTCCGCCGCAAGGAGACCTACGGGACCTCGGGCAACCGGATCCGCGTGCGTTTCTTCGGCGGGTTCGACCTCGCGAGTCTCGACCTCGACGCACGGGACCTGGTCACGCGGGCGTACGCGAGTGGCGCGCCCATGGGTGGGGACCTTGTCGCGAGCGATACGAGCCCGCCGCAGTTCCTGGTCTGGGCGCAACGCGACGCACATGGCGCGCCGCTGCAGCGTCTGCAGGTGGTCAAGGTGTGGTATGACGCCGGGTACCGCAAGCAGACCAACGAGCGCGTCTACGACGTCGCGTGTTCCGATGGCCTGGCGGCCGATCCCGAGACGCACCGCTGCCCCGACAACGGCGCGCGGGTCGACCTCGCGGACTGCTCGATTTCCCAGGATGTCGGGGCCGCCGAGTTGAAGACCGTGTGGACCGACCCGGACTTCGACGTGGCGGACGGCAACGCCGCCTACTACGTGCGCGTGCTGGAGAACCCGACCTGCCGCTGGACGACGTGGCAGGCCGTGCAGGCGGGCTTCGGGCCGCGGGACGGCATCCCCGCGACGGTCCAGGAGCGGGCCTGGTCCTCGCCTATCTGGTACGCGGCGCCGTCCGAAACCGACTGACTCACCGCCGGTCGAATACCCGCACGGAGTGGACGTCGCGGCCGCCGGTCTCGACGGACACGTCCACGCGCAGCCGCTGCCCGCCGCGTTCGAGACGCATCGTCTCGCGGCCCCGCGTCAGGTTGCGTCGCGAGTCGATTACCAGCGCCCCTTCGCGCCAACCCGCGCGGATGGTCCAGAAGCCGCGTTCGCGTTCGCCCCAGGAGACGTCGCGGTAGGTGCCGTCCGCGTACTGGATGCCCATGGAACGGGCGTCCTGCTCGATCGTCATGCGGCGCGTGTCGAGGACCGGGAAGTCCTCGGTCACGAAGATGCTCGACGCCTCCGCGTCGCGCTGGCGGCCGCGCAGGACGTCGCGGTCCTCGAGCCGGCGGATCTCCTCAAGGTCCGGAGCCGCGTCGCTGGCTTGGGTGTTGAGCTCCCAGGTGCCGGACAGGTCGAAGACCGGGGGCGGCGGCTCGTCGAGCGTCGACTCGCAGCCGGCGAGCACGAAGGTGGCGAGGATTGCGGGCGTGCGCAGCATTACAGGAAGCTGCGTGCCGCTTCGAGGAATTCGCCGGGTTTGTCGAGGGGGACCGAGTGCCCGGAGCCCGCGACCTCGGCGAAGCGGCAATCGGGGATGTCCCGCACCATGCGATCGGCCACGCCGCGGTCGAGGATGTTGCTGTCCTCGCCACGGATCAGCAGGGTCGGCACGTCGATGGCGGCGACGGAACGCCAGCCGTCCTCGACGGAGGGCCGGGGCCGCACGATGTTCGGGTCCCGCAACGCGCGGTCGTAGCGGTAGGTCCAGCGGCCGTCTTCGGTGCGCATGAGCGAGTGGCGGACCCGGTGCAGGTGATGCGCCTCGGGAGGAACGGGGTTGTCCTCGCGCGCCCGGGCGAAGGCGGCGTCGACGGACTCGAACACGTCGCTGCGGGCGACGCTCTCCCCGATGTTGCGCATGCCCTCGGCGGCGATCTCGGGGGCGATGTCCACGATGACCAGGCGCTCGAGGGCCGACGGCCGTCGTCCCGCATACTCGATCGCCACGATGCCGCCCATGGAGAGTCCGAGCAGCACGAACCGGTCGAGTCCCAGGGCAGCCACGAAGGCCTCGAGATCCGCGACCATCTCGAAGGTGCCGTACTGGTCGGGCGGCGCCCAGCCGGTCTCGCCGTGGCCGCGCTGGTCGAGGGCCAGCACGCGGTAGTCGGACGCCATCGCCTCGGCGAAGACGTCCCACGAGCGGGCGTGCCCCGTGTAGCCGTGCAGCAGCACGAGAGCCTGGGCGTCGGGCCCGGGCCCCTGCCGGTCCCGGTAGTGGAAGCGCAGGCCGCGCAGTTCGATGAGTTCGTCGATGACGGCGGACATGGCCTACTCCGTGCGCAGCGCTTCGATGGGATCCTTCGCGGCGGCCTTCCGGGCGGGATAGAAGCCGAAGAAGATCCCGATGGCGCCGGAGAATCCGAGTGCCAGGACGACGACCGGCCACTGCAGTAGCACCGGCCACTCCGCGATCCTCGCGATGCCGAACGTTATCACGAGGGCAAGGAGGATACCGAGAAAGCCGCCGATCAGGCATAACGTGACGGCCTCCACCAGGAACTGCAGCAGGATGTCACGTCCCTTCGCGCCGACGGCCATGCGCAACCCGATCTCGCGGGTCCGTTCGGTGACCGAGACCAGCATGATGTTCATGATCCCGATGCCGCCCACGACAAGGGATACGGAGGCGACCGCGGCGAGCAGCATGTTGAACACCTGCCGGGCCTCCGCGCGGGTCTCGACGATCTCCGACATGTTGCGGATGCCGAACGGATCCTCGGCGCCGGGCCGCACGCGGTACCGCTGGCGGAGCACCTCGGCGATCTGACGCTCGACGTCGTCCATCATCCAGCCCTCGGCGACGGACACGAAGATGACGTTCACGGTGTCGGCACGAGTTCCGGTCCGGCCGAGCACCCGGCCCCGCGCGGCCCCAAGGGGGATCATGGCGATATCGTCCTGGTCGGATCCCATCGAACTCTGGCCCTTCTCGACCAACGTGCCGACCACGGTGAACGGTACGTTCTTGATCCGCACGGTCTGGCCGATGGCGTTGCCGGCGCCGAAGAGTTCCGTCGCGACGCGCGATCCGAGGAGCGCGACCTTGCTGCCGCTCCGTATCTCCTGGGGCTCGAGGTCGCGGCCCTCGTCGATCTGCCAGCCGCGCGCGACCAGGTACTCGTTGTCGATGCCCTGGATGGTCGTGGACCAGTTGGTGTTGCCCACGACCACCTGGGCGACGCCCCGCATCGTCGGCGCCGAGGCCACGATTTCCGGGATCTCGGCCTTGAGGGCCCGGGCGTCCGCTTCAGTCAGCCGCATCTCGGTGCCGGTCGCCATGCGGACGCCGCTGCGGCTGCGTGCCCCGGACATGACCATGAACAGGTTGCTGCCGAGGGAGCTGATCTGGCGGTCGATCTCGGCCTGCGCGCCGGCGCCGACCGTGACCATCGCGATGACCGCGGCGACGCCGATGATGATGCCGAGCATCGTCAGGATGCTGCGCATCAGGTTGACGCGGAGCGCCTCGAGCGCGACGCGCAGGAGTTCGACGAGGGGCATGATCAGGCCGTCATCCGTGCCGGTTGGCGCTCGTCGGCGATGACACGGCCGTCGCGGAACCGGAGCACCCGGCGGGCGTAACCGGCGACTTCCGGTTCGTGCGTCACGACCAGCACGGTAATGCCGGCCTCGTTCAACTCCTGGAACAGCTCCATGATCTCGACGCCCGTGGCGCTGTCGAGGGCGCCGGTGGGCTCGTCGGCCAGCAGCACGACTGGCCGGTTGACGAGCGCGCGGGCGATGGCGACGCGCTGCTGCTGTCCCCCGGAGAGTTGTGCGGGAACATGTCCCATGCGGTCGCGGAGGCCGACGCGCTCCAACGCTTGCTCCGCGCGAACGGCCCTCTCCGCGCGAGGCACGCCCCCGTAAAGGAGAGGCAGCTCGACGTTGTCGAGGGCGCTGGTGCGGCCGAGCAGGTGGAACTGCTGGAAGACGAAGCCGATCTTGCGATTGCGGACCTCGGCGAGGGCGTCGCGCGAGAGTTCGGAGACCGTCTCCCCATCGACGACGATACGGCCCCGCGTAGGCGTGTCGAGACATCCCACCATGTTCATGAAGGTGGACTTGCCGGAGCCCGAGGGGCCCATCACGGACAGGAACTCGCCGCGTTCGACACGCACCGAGACGTCGTCGAGCGCGCAGACGGTCTCGTTGCCGACGAGATAGTCCTTGTGGAGGTCTTCGCAGACAAGCATGCCCGCCGACTTCCCGCTATCCGGGCCGCCGCGTGGCGCGCACGATGACGCGGTCGCCCTCGGCGAGGCCCTCCCGCACTTCGGTCGACTCCTCGTCGGCGAGACCGGTGACCACGCGCCTCGGTGTCGGCTCGCCGTCATCGAACGTCCAGACCGTGGCGCGACGGCGCTCGGCGCGCCCTGCCTGCAGAGCGTCGAAACTTCGCAACTGGTCTGCATCCAGCACCGTCGCGAGTTCGTGGCGCAGATTCGCGCGTAGCGACCGCATGCGCTCACGCATCAGTGCGCGGTCGCCGCCCGAACCCTGGAAAGCGGCCTGCACGGCGGTCCGCTGGCGCTCTTCGATGGCGTCGAGGAGCGCCGACTGGTCCGGCGTGAGGTCGAACTGTTCGCGTATGGCCGCGACGGGGCTGCCGCCGGGGCCCCCGGGCCGGAAGCCGCCCGGAGGACCGCCGCCGCCGGGTCCGAATGGACTTCGGCCGGACTCGGTCGCCGGCTCCTCGGTGCGCACGCCGCGGGGAGCGAAGCGGAGGGCGGCGTTCGGGATCTTCAGCACGTCGGACCTGCTCCCGAGGATCATCTCGACGTGGGCGGTCATCCCGGGCAGCAGCGCGAGATCGTCGTTGGCGGCGGTCACGATCACCTTGTACGTGACCACGTTCTGCAGCTCTTCCGGAGCTTTCCTGACCTGTTCGATGCGGCCGCGGAACTGCCGGTCGGGGTAGGAGTCCACGGTGAAGCGGCACTGCAGCCCCTCGCGCACGCGCCCGATGTCGGCCTCGTCGACGCTCGCCTCCACCTGCATGCGCCGGAGGTTCTCGCCGACCTCGAACAGCACGGGCGCCGTGAAGCTCGCGGCGACGGTCTGGCCCACCTCGATCTGGCGGTTGATGACGGTGCCCGAAACGGGAGACCGGATGTACGTGCGTTCGAGGTCGAGTTCGGCCTGCGACAGGGCGGCCCTGCGCTGCTCCAGGTTGGCTTCGGCGTTGGTGATGGCCGCGCGGGCGATGGCGACCTGCGCCTCGGAGGTCTCGACGAGCGTGACGTCCTGATCGAGTTCCGACGCCGAAATGTACCCTCGGTCGACGAGGGCCCGGCGCCGCTCCAGCTCGCGGCGGGCCTGGCCCAGCGTCGCGGTGGCGCGAACCAGCTCGGCCTTGCGGCTCTCGATGTTCGCGAGCGCCACCGTCACGTCCGCGCGGTTCTGCTGGACGCGGGCCTCGAAGGTCCGCGGATCGATGCGCGCCACGAGGTCGCCGGCCGCGACGGTGTCGTTGAAGTCCGCGTGCAGCTCCGCGATCTGGCCCGAGAGCTGGGAGCCGACGATGACGGTGTTCAGCGCGCGCAGCGTTCCGGACGAGACCACCACGCTCTCGATGTCACCGGGCTCGACCGTGGCGAAGGTGTACTCGAGCTGCTCCGAGGCCGGGGCGAGGGCATACAGGGACCAGCCGCCCGCCGCCGCGAGGACGATGACGCCGATGAGGGTCGCTCGCGCTTTCATTGTGATCGAGTATACGGAACGGCGGGCGGGTTCTGTCGGCGCGACGCGGGTCCTGTCCGGCGCAAGGCCGGTCAACTCTGCTACCGTGAGGGAACGGTTCGGAAACCGTCGCTGACGCTACCGGAGGGCCGAGACCGGTCCCGGACACAGGGGGGAACCATGAACGGCATCGACTACATCGCGAGCATTCTCAAGGAAGAAGGGGTCGAGTCGATTACCTGCTTCCCGACCAACCCCGTCATCGAGGCCGCCGCCAAGGTCGGCATCCGTCCCGTCATGTTCCGCCACGAGCGCGGCGCCGTGATGGCGGCGGACGGGTTCAGCCGGACGAGCGACCGGCAGCGCTTCGGCGTCGTGGCGGTCCAGTCCCAGGCGGGCGCCGAGAACGCCATGGGCGGGATCGCCCAGGCGTACGCGGACAACATCCCGATCCTGGTGCTGCCGGGCGGCGTGCTGCGCAACCAGATCTCCGTACGTCCGAACTTCTCGGCCGCGGCGAACTACGGCGGCATCGCGAAGCACGTCGAAGCGATCTACGACCCGGGCCAGGTCGGGGATGTCATGCGGCGCGCCTTTCACGCACTCCGGAACGGTGCGCCAGGTCCGGTGGTCGTCGAGTTGACGGCGGACGCGTGCCACCAGGAAGTACCGGAACGGGGGCAGAGCTACCGGTCGCCGAAGGCGACGGTGCAATGCCCCACGGCCGGCGACCTGCGCGACGCGGTCCGCTTGCTGCTCGACGCGAAGAAGCCGTTGATCTGGGCCGGCGCGGGCGTGCTCCTCGCCGGGGCGACGGAGGAACTGCGCGCGTTGTCCGAACTCTCGGGCATCCCGGTGTTCTGCACCATGCCCGGCAAGTCGGCCATGAACGAGACGCACCCACTGGCGCTCGGCGCCGGGAGCGGGATGACGACGCTCGCCGCACACCGTTGGCTCAAGGAGTGCGACGTCCTGCTGTGTCTTGGCTCGAGCCTGACGCGCACGCCGTACGGGCAGCGCATCCATCCGGGAAAGACGCTGATCCAGAACACGAACAACCCGAACGAGGTCAACAAGGACGAGTCCGTGGATCTCGCGCTCGTGGGCGATGCGAAGCTCGTGATCGAGGGCCTGATCGACGAAGTCAAGGCGCGCGTCGGCGAGGACGGCGTGGGCGATGCCGCCGAGGTGAAGGCGGAGATCGCGGCGCTCCGGGCCGAGTGGCTCGAGACCTGGAACCCGCTCCTGCACTCCAACGAGACACCGCTCAACACCTACCGGGTGATCCACGAGATCGACACCGTGCTCGACCGGGACAACAGCATGGTCACCCACGACGCCGGCGCCCCGCGGGACTCGATGGTGCCCTTCTACACGGCGACGACGCCGCACAGCTACATTGGCTGGGGCAAGACGACGCACCTCGGCTTCGGCATCCCGCTCATGATCGGCGCGAAGCTCGCCCATCCCGACCGCTTCTGCCTCAACATGATGGGAGACGGCGCCTTCGGCATGTCGGGCCTCGACATCGAGACGTCCGTCCGGGCGGGGCTCCCCATCACGACCGTCCTGCTCCACAACGAGGGCATGGCGACCTATCCGGAAGGCTTCTTCCCCGTCGCCCGCGAGGAGTTCGGCGTCTCGAAGATGCAGGGCGACTACGCGAAGATCGCCGAGGGCATGGGCGCGGTCGGCATCACGGTCCGGGAAGTGGACGAAATGGCACCGGCGCTCCGGTCCGCGCAGGAGTTGAACGCCGACGGACAGACCGTGCTGATCGACGTGCACTCGAACATGGAGGGGCGGCGATCGGCGTTTCGGTAGGGGCGTCCGGCGGGGCGTCGAGACGGCAGTACTCGTTCCGATGAGCGAGTGGCGGAGGCTCAGTGAGTCCGCGACGCCCAGGCTCAAGGACGTGCTTCTGATGCCGGGGGCGAGAACGGAGGAGTCGGCGCCGCCCAGAGGATCGGAGCGCACACGGCCCGCGCCGACGTTTGACTGACGGTGCCTCTCCTCGACACCAACGTCGTGTCCGAAATCCGTCGACGGAGGATTTCCGGGTACTCGGGGTCGAGGTGTTTGACCCATTCACGGGGACCGCCGTCCCGAAACGCCCCTGACTCCGCAGGGGGCGTGGCGGTTCACTGCGCCCCCGACTGCGGCAACCGCGCCGCCTTCTCCGCGTCGTACCACCATGCGTCCGGGAAACTCGTGCGGAACTCCGCGTCGTACGGTGGCCGCCCGAACTTGTCCCAGTAGACGGCCCGGGGTCCTTCGACCCCGACGATCGGGATCATGTAGAAGTTCCACAACAGCACGCGGTCGAGCGCCCTCTGCGCGGCGGTCAACTCTTCGTGGCTCCGCGCGTTGAGGACGCGCATCACGAGGTCGTCCACGACCGGCAGGTCGATGCCGGGCAGGTTTCGCGTCAGGGGTCTGTCGATGGTGTCGGAGTGGAAGTAGGAGATCACCTCCGCGGTGGGCGGC
>JAPPHP010000047.1:0-8968 GCA_028821035.1 Gammaproteobacteria bacterium
TCCTGCTGCCGCTTCCAGTCGCGGTCCTTGACGGTCGCGCGCTTGTCGCGGTGCCGCTTACCGCGGGCCAGCGCGATCTCGCACTTGACGCGCTTGCCCTTCCAGTAGAGCGCGGTGGCGACGCAGGCGTAGCCCTTCTGCTGCACGTGCTCCGCGAGCCGCGCGATCTCCTTCGCGTGCAGGAGCAGCTTGCGGGGGCGGACCGGGTCGGCGGTCACGTGGGTGGAGGCGCTCGCGAGCGGCGCGATGTGGGCGCCTTCGAGCCAGGCCTCGCCGTCGCGCACCAGCACGTAGCTGTCGCGCAACTGCACCGCGCCGGCGCGGATGCTCTTGAGTTCCCAACCCATCAGCGCGAGGCCGGCCTCGAACGTCTCCTCGAGTTCGAACTCGAACCGTGCGCGGCGGTTGAGCGCGATCGTGGGTCGGTCCTCTTTTCCGTGTCTCGCCATGCCTCAATTATAATCGGCGGCCCCTTTTCGGGGTCCGGGGGGTCGGGCACACCATGACGGAACGGGAGGCGGAACAGGACGTTTCGAGGCACGGGATGTGGTCGAGCCGGTGGCTCTTCATCCTGGCCGCGGCGGGCTCGGCGGTGGGCCTCGGCAACATCTGGCGCTTCCCCTACATCACGGGGGAGAACGGCGGCGGCGCGTTCGTCCTCGTCTACCTCATCTGCATCGCGGCGATCGGCGTTCCGGTCATGATGGCCGAAGTGCTGCTCGGACGAGAGGGCCGCCAGAGCCCCATCAACACGATGCGCTCCCTGGCCCGCGCGAGCGGCGCGCCGGGTGCGTGGTCGCTCATCGGCTGGGTCGGCGTGACAGGGGGTTTCCTGATCCTCTCCTACTACTCCGTCGTTGCCGGCTGGGCGGTGCACTACATCTTCCGCATGGCCGGCGGCGCGTTCGAGGGCGCGGACGGGGCCTTCGCCAGCCAGGCGTTCGCCGACTTCCTGGCGGACCCCTGGCAGGTCCTCGGCTTCCACACGCTGTTCATGGTCATCACCGTCTTCATCGTGGCGCGCGGCGTCTCCGCGGGGCTGGAGCGCGCGATCCGCGTGTTCATGCCACTGCTTTTCGTACTGCTCGTGGTGTTGCTGGGCTATGGCATGGCGTCGGGGGGCTTCGCGGCGGGCTTCGAGTTCATGTTCCGGATGGACTGGAGCGCCCTGACGGTCGACGGCGTGCTGGAGGCGCTCGGACACGCGTTCTTCACGCTGAGCGTCGGAATGGGAGCGATCATGGCCTACGGCGCATACGTGCCGAGGCAGGCTTCCATCGCGAGCACGGTGACGACGATCGCCGTGCTCGACACCGCGGTCGCCCTGGCGGCGGGACTCGCCATCTTCCCGATCGTCTTCGCGAACGGCCTGGAGCCGGGACAGGGGCCGGGTCTCCTGTTCGTGACGGTGCCGCTGGCGTTCGGACAGTTGCCGCTCGGCGCCGTGTTCGGGGCGGCGTTCTTCGTCCTGGTGTCGTTCGCGGCCATCACGTCGGCGATCTCGCTCACGGAACCCGCGCTGGCCTTCGCGGTGGAGGAGTACAACGCCAAGCGGTCGCGGGTCGCGATTTCCCTGGGCGTCTTCTGCTGGGTTCTCGGGGTCGGCACCGTGCTGTCCTTCAACGTGTGGGCGGACGTCCACGTGGTCGGCGAACTGACGGTCTTCGATTTCCTGGACTACGTGACGCAGAAGATCATGCTGCCGCTCGGTGGACTCTTCATCGCCGTGTTCGTGGGCTGGGTGCTGCCGAAGAAGATCGTCGGGTCGCAGCTTGGACTGGGGGAGGGCGCGCCAACCCTGGTCTGGACCGTGCTCATCCGGGTGCTCGCGCCCCTGGGCGTGCTGGCGGTCTTCGTCTACGCGATCTTCTACGGGTGACGGTGCGCCGGCTCGAGCGGAGCGCACTGCTGCCCCACGCGGCCGAGGACGTCTTCGCGCTCGTCAACGACATCGAGCGCTACCCCGAGTACCTCAAGTGGTGCCGGAAGGCGGAAGTCCTCGAGGCGGGGGACGGCGAGATCGTCGCATCGCTGGCGCTCTCGGGGCGGGGCCTCCGGGAGACGCTCGTCACCCGCAACCGGCTCGAACCGGGGCGCCGCATCGTGCTGACGCTGGTCGAGGGGCCGTTCAGGCACTTCGAGGGCATCTGGACGTTCACGCCGGTGGGCGACGGGTGCCGCATTCACCTGACCCTCGAGTTCGAGCTGAAGAGCGGCCTGCTGGCCCTGCTCGGGGCGCCCTTGCTGAACCGGGTCGCGGACGCCCTCGTAGACGCGTTCAGTCGGCGTGCGCGCAGCGTGCTGCGGGCGGGTTAGGGTTCCTCGGCAGCGGCGCCGTTCCCGAGGTCGGCCGCGGGGGCCAGGTCGCCGGTTATGCGGGCAAGTTCGTCGCCCGTGAAATGCAGCGACACGAGCAGCCGCGACTCGAAGGACCCGGGGACGTCGATCGTGTAGACGTAGTCCCAGCGCGTGTCGTCGAAGGCGTTGCGCACGACGGGTTGCCCCATGACGAACGCCACCTGCTCGCGGGTCATGCCTGGCTTCAACTGGTCCACCATCTCCTGGGTGATGACGTTGCCCTGCTGGACGGTCACCCGATGGAGCCGCGGAAAGGCGCAGGAGGCGGTCAGCAGGGCCGCCACACCCACCGCGCACACGGTCCATGCCGGCCAAGCCTGGTTTCGCACGTGGCATCGACTCCGAGGAGAATGGCCGGGCATCTTAGCCGGGGCCCTGCACGCCGTCGAGGAGCGTGCGCGCGTAGGCGCGGGTCTCGGCCGTGATGCGCCGGCCGGCGAGCATGCGGGAAAGCTCCTCTACCCTCTCCGCGTCTCCGAGGGGGACGATTACAGTGTCCTGGTCGGCGGTCTTCTTGACCAGCAGATGCGCGTCGCCGAGGGCGGCCACCTGCGGGGCGTGGGTCACGCAGATGACCTGGGTGTGCCGGGCGAGCCGCCGCAGCATCCGCCCGAGAATGTCCGCGGTGGTTCCCCCGAGGCCGACGTCGGCCTCGTCCAGCACCAGGCACGGCAACGCGGAACGCTGCGCGGCGACCACCTCGATGGCGAGCGCAATGCGGGTCAGTTCGCCCCCGGAAGCGACGGTAGCCAGGGGTGCGGGCGGATACCTCGGATTCGTGGTAACCCGGTATTCCACGGACTCGAGTCCGCGTTCGTTCTCCGTCGCGGTGAATGCGAGTTCGAGGGCCGCGCCCTCGAGACGCAGTTCGGCCAGGACGGCGCCGACGTCGGCGGCAAACCCTTCGGCGGCGGCCGTCCGCTCCGTGGACAGCCGGCCGGCCAGGTCGCGATACGCGGTGGCTGCCGTCTCGACCGCTTCGGCGAGGGCGTCGACGCGCTCCCCGTCCGCCGCGAGCGCGTCGAGCTCCGCCTCGATGTCCGCGGCGTGGGCCGGTAGGTTGCCCGCCCGTACGCGGTGCTTGCGCGCGATGTCGTGGATCGCGTCGAGGCGGCGCTCCACCTCGTCGAGCGCGGCCGCGTCCTCGGGTACGGCGTCGAAGTAGTCGCGCATCTCGCCGAGGGCTTCCTCGGCTTCGACCTGCGCGGCGCGCATGCGCTCGCGGCTCGCGGAAAGCGCCGCGTGCGCGTCGTCGATCGCGTCGAGGTCCGCGGACATCCTCGACAGGCGTGCGATGAGCCCGTCCTCGAGTTCGCTCAAGTGGGCGCCGACGGTAGCGCGGATCTCGCCCGCGGCGGCCAGGCGGCGTCGCCGTGTCTCGAGCTCCTCGAACTCACCCTCGACGGGCGCCAGGTCACGCAGTTCGGCAACCTGGTAGCGCAGCAGGTCGAGGCGTTGTTCGGCGGCCTGCGCACGCTCGCGGGCGTGCTCGAGTTCCAGGCACCTGGCCCGCCACGCCCGGAATGCCGCGCCCACGGACCCGGCCAGTTCGGCAGCCCCGGCGTAGTCGTCGAGGAGGGCAAGCTGTACCGTCCGGTCGAGCAGCGAGCGATGCGCGTGCTGTCCGTGGACCTCGATCAGCGGGTTGCACAACGCCTGGAGCGCGGCGAGGTTGACCGGCGAGCCGTTGACGAAGGCCCGCGAGCGTCCCTGCCCGGCGACCCTGCGCACGAGGCATTGGCCGGCGTCCGTCGGGTCTACGAGCGCCTGTTCTGCGAGGTAGTCGCGCGCGCCTGGATGGGCGCCGAGATCGAACTCGGCGGTGACCTCGCAGGCCGTCGCCCCGGGGCGGATGGCGGCACTCGCGGCCCGTGCCCCGAGCACGAGTTCGAGCGCGTTCAGCAGGATCGATTTCCCTGCGCCGGACTCGCCGGTGATGACCGTCAGCCCGGGCGCGAAGGCCAGGTCGAGCGCTTCGACCAGCGCGAAGTTCCTTACGGTGAGCTGTCTCAGCATGCCGCCGCGTCGCTGCCCTCGGTCGTCGGCTGGCCCCAGCCCCCACCTATCTGCGGACTTGCCCCGCAGAAAGTCACTACCGTTCCGTTCTGCGGCACAAGTCCGTAGAGTATCCGAGGAGAGGGACGGCGCATAAGACCCATGGCCACCCGGGTCGCGCGTTGCTGCCGTCGGTCTGAGGTGAGTGAAGGTGAGGTCGCCAACGAGACGCGAAACGGGCCGCCGGGGCCGCGAAACGCCCTTCAGCGAGCGGGCGCGAGTGCTGCTGAAGATGCTGGTCGAGCAGTACCTGCGCGACGGCGTGCCGGTCGCGTCGAAGCTGCTTGCGGCGAACGTGGACGTCAGTTCGGCCACCGTGCGCAACATCATGTCCGACCTCGAGGCGCAGGGACTCGTCACCGCCCCGCACACGTCGGCCGGCAAGATCCCCACCAACCAGGGGCTGCGTTTCTTCGTCGACAGCCTCATCTCCGTGGAGCCCCTGGACGCGGGCAGCGTGCGGCGGCTGCGCGCCGAACTGAATCCGGACCGCTCGCCAAACGAACTGGTCGCCGACGCGTCGCGCCTGCTGTCGCACGTGACGCATCTCGCGGGCGTGGTCACGCTGCCGAAACCGGAGCAGGTCGCCCTGCGGCAGGTGGAGTTCCTGCCGCTGTCCGGCACACGGGTGCTCGCCATCCTGGTGGTCAATGAGCGCGAGGTGCAGAACCGCGTCGTGCACACCGACCGCGAGTACTCCGAGGCCGAGCTGCATCGGGCGGCGAACTTCATCAACGAGCGTTTCGGGGGACGGACCCTGTTCGAGATCCGCAACGAACTGCTCGACGAGATGCGCGCCGACAAGGAGCGCCTGAACGAACTGATGGAGACGGCCATCGACGTGGCGTCCAAGGCGTTCGCGGACGACGGGCGCGCGCCCTCGGGTTACGTGGTGAGCGGGGAGTCCAACCTCGCCGACTCGTTCGCGGGCGCGGCCGCGCTCCGGGACCTGTTCGACGCGTTCGAGCGCAAGGAGGCGATCGTCCACCTGCTCGACCGATGCCTCGAGACCGACGGCATCCAGCTCTTCATCGGCGACGAGTCCGGCTACCGGGTGTTCGACGACTGCACCGTGGTCACCGCCCGGTACGAGGTGGACAGCGGGGTCGCCGGCGTGCTGGGGGTCATCGGACCGACGCGCATGGCCTACGACAAGGTCATTCCCATCGTGGATGTCACGGCGCGGGTGCTTGGCGCGGCGATGACGGGCAGGCCGGCCGAGCACGCGGACTGACTCCGCGCCGAAGCGGCGGCGTGGACGGGCTCCGGGGTTGAAATCCCGGGGGCAATGACCATATTCCCCGCCTGACCCTATCCGGAGCGAGGTCGAACAACCGCCGTGTCCGAAGACAGCAACCGGGAAGACCCGAACAGCGCGCCGGGAAAGGCCCCCAGTGGCGCACCGGCGGCGGACGCCGATGCGCCGTCCATCGGTGAAGATGGAATGGACGACGACGGCGCGTCTGCGCCGGGAGACACCGAGGACAGCGTGGAGACCCTGCGCGAGTCGCTCGCCGCCCTGCAGGCCGAACTCGAAGCGGCGAGAGACCAGGCCCTCCGCGCCCAGGCGGAGGCGGAGAACAGCCGCCGCCGCGCGAACAGGGAGACCGAGAACGCGCGCAAGTTCGCACTCGAGCGTTTCATCTCGGCCCTGCTGCCCGCCATCGACAGCTTCGAGCGGGCCGTCGAGGCGGCGGCCTCCGCCGACGCCGGGCAGTCGGTGGTCGAGGGGATCGACTTGTCCCTCAAGCTGCTGCTCGGTGCCCTCGAAGGGGCCGGGGTGCGCGTCGTCGATCCGGCCGGCGAACCGTTCGATCCGGCGTTCCACGAGGCCATGAGCATGGTGACGGAGCCGGACATGGAGCCGGGTTCGGTGGCGCGCGTCATCCAGAAAGGCTACGTGCTGAACGAGCGCCTGGTGCGGGCAGCGATGGTGATGGTCGTGCAGGCCGCGCCAGAACCAGAAGAAGAAGCTGCGGACGCCACCTCCCCCTCGGAGCCGGAGCAGGGTCCGGCAGAGGGTTGAAACGCGCCAGCGCGGGCCAATATTGACGAAGTACGGAGAGAGGCGGCCGCGGCGTCGGCCCCTCGGAGACGGTTTGACATGACGAAAATCATCGGCATCGACCTCGGCACCACCAACTCGTGCGTCTCGGTCATGGAAGGCAAGGACGTCAAGGTGATCGAGAACTCGGAGGGCGATCGCACGACGCCCTCGATCGTCGCCTACACGGACGACGGCGAGATCCTCGTCGGCCAGAGCGCCAAGCGCCAGGCCGTGACCAACCCGAAGCACACCCTGTTCGCGGTGAAGCGGCTCATCGGGCGGAACTTCGACGACCAGGTCGTCCAGCGCGACATGGGCATGGTGCCCTACGAGATCGTCAAGGCGTCCAACGGAGACGCCTGGATCGGCGCGAAGGGCGACCAGCTCGCGCCGCCGCAGATCTCGGCCGAGGTCCTGAAGAAGATGAAGAAGACCGCGGAGGACTACCTCGGCGGCGACGTCACCGACGCGGTCATCACCGTGCCGGCGTACTTCAACGACTCGCAGCGCCAGGCCACGAAGGACGCCGGGCGCATCGCCGGCCTGGAAGTCAAGCGCATCATCAACGAGCCGACCGCCGCGGCGCTGGCCTACGGCATGGACAAGCGGCGCGGCGACGCGAAGATCGCCGTGTACGACCTCGGCGGCGGCACGTTCGACATCTCCATCATCGAGATCGCCGACGTCGACGGGGAGCACCAGTTCGAGGTGCTCTCGACGAACGGCGACACCTTCCTGGGCGGGGAGGACTTCGACCTCCGCGTCATCGACTACCTGGCCGACGAGTTCAAGACGAGCAACGGGATCGACCTGCACACCGACCCGCTGGCCCTGCAGCGACTCAAGGAAGCGGCGGAGAAAGCGAAGATCGAGCTCTCCTCGAGCCAGCAGACCGAAGTCAACCTGCCGTACATCACCGCCGACCAGACCGGGCCCAAGCACCTCGTCATCAAGCTCACCCGGGCGAAACTCGAGGCGCTGGTGGAAGACCTGGTCGAGCGGACCATCGGCCCGTGCCGCACGGCCATGGTCGACGCCGGCCTCTCGGTCGGCGACATCGACGACGTCATCCTGGTCGGCGGGCAGACGCGCATGCCGCTGGTGCAGGAGAAGGTCAGGGACTTCTTCGGCCGCGAGGCGCGCCGTGACGTGAACCCGGACGAAGCGGTGGCGATGGGCGCGGCGATCCAGGCCGCCGTGCTCTCGGGCGACGTGAAGGACGTACTGCTCCTCGACGTCACTCCCCTGTCGCTCGGCATCGAGACCCTGGGCGGCGTGATGAGCACGCTCATCGAGAAGAACACGACGATTCCGACGAAGAAGCAGCAGGTCTTCTCGACGGCGGAGGACCACCAGACGGCGGTCACCATCCACGTGCTGCAGGGCGAGCGCAAGCAGGCCGCCCAGAACAAATCCCTCGGCCGGTTCGACCTGACGGACATCCCGCCGGCGCCCCGGGGCATGCCGCAGATCGAGGTGAGCTTCGACATCGACGCGAACGGCATCCTGAATGTGTCGGCCAAGGACAAGGCCACCAACAAGGAGCAGTCGATCGTCATCAAGGCGTCGAGCGGCCTCTCGGAGGACGAGATCGAAACGATGGTGCGCGACGCGGAGGCGCACGAGGCCGAGGACCAGAAGTTCGAGGAACTCGTGGGACTCCGCAACCAGGCCGACGGCCTGGTGCATGCCGCCCGCAAGATGGTCACCGAAGCCGGCGACAAGGCGACGGACGAGGAGAAGGAGAAGATCGAGTCCGCGGCGAAGGGCCTCGAGGAAGCGATCAAGGGATCCGAGAAGGAGCCCATCGAGAGCGGCATCGCGACGCTCTCCGAGGCGACTGGGGGCCTCGCCCAGAAGATGTACGCGGAGGCGGGCCCCGAGGGCGCCGCGCCGGACATGGGCGACGGCGCGCCGGGGGCCGGCGGCCATGCGGGACCGGAGGCGCCACCGAAGGACGATGCGGTCGATGCGGAGTTCGAGGAAGTCAAGGACGACGACAAGCGGTAGCTCCCCGGATGCGTTCTGGCGGCTGCCAACCTGACGGCGTAACCTTCGCTGCAGCCGGGCGCTGACGGGCTCGGCCGGGGATCATGGCCAAACGCGACTACTACGAGGTGCTCGGCCTCGAGAAGAACGCCTCTTCCGACGATGTGAAGAAGGCGTACCGGCGCCTGGCCATGAAGCACCACCCGGACCGCAATCCCGGGAGCGCGGAGTCGGAAGAGCAGTTCAAGGAGGCGTCCGAGGCCTACGAGGTCCTGAGCGACGACGAGAAGCGCGTCGCCTATGACCGCTTCGGCCATGCCGGCGTCGAAGGGGCCGGCATGGGCGGCTTCAACGGCGGCACGTTCAGCGACATCTTCAGCGACGTCTTCGGGGACCTCGGCGACATCTTCGGCGGCGGTCGCCGCGGGGGGCCGGGGGGGGGGGGGCCGGCGGGCAGCCCCCGCCCCGCCCCCCGAAAGCGCCGAACGGGGGGCACCGGGGGGGTTTGTGCCCCGGGGG
>JAPPHP010000047.1:8978-13601 GCA_028821035.1 Gammaproteobacteria bacterium
ACCTGAGCCTCGACCTCGAACAGGCCGTGCGGGGCGACACGGTGGAGATCCGCCCCGCGGTGCTCAGAACCTGCGAAGAGTGCGACGGTTCGGGCGCTCGTCCCGGGACGAGTCCCTCGACGTGTCCCGACTGCGGTGGCGCGGGCCAGGTGCGGGTGTCCCAGGGCTTCTTTTCGCTACGGCAGACCTGTCCCCGGTGCCGGGGCGCGGGGCAGGTGATCACCGACCCGTGCCGCGCGTGTCGCGGCGCCGGCCGTGTGGAGCAGCGCAAGACGCTGTCCGTGAAGGTGCCGGCCGGTGTCGACGAAGGGGATCGCATCCGCCTTACGGGGGAAGGGGAAGCGGGGCCGAGCGGGGCTCCGCCCGGCGACCTGTACGTGGAGATGTCGATCCGCGAGCACCCGATCTTCCAGCGCGACGGCATGAACCTGTTCTGCGAAGTGCCGATCTCCTTCGTGCAGGCGGCGCTGGGCGGCGACCTCGAGGTCCCGACCCTCGACGGCCGGGTGAAGCTGACGGTCCCCGCGGAGACCCAGACCAATCGCCTGTTCCGCCTGCGGGGCAAGGGAGCGGCCTCCGTGCGCCGCTCCGGCAAGGGCGACCTGCTGTGCCGGGTTGTGGTCGAGACGCCCGTGCGGCTGACGGACCGCCAGAAGGAGCTCCTCGAGGAGTTCGGCGCCACGCTCGAACACGGCGAGGGCGGCCACCACCATCCGAAGGGGACGTCCTGGTTCGAGTCCGTCAGGCACTTCTTCGATCGCCTGACCGGGTGACGCGGCGATGATCCGGGTCGCGATCAACGGAGCGGCCGGCCGCATGGGCAGGACGCTGATCGAGGCCGTCGGCGCAGCGGACGGACTCTCGCTGACCGCCGCCTTCGAGCATCCGGAGTCGGATGCCGTCGGCTCGGAGGTCGATGGCGTGCGCGTCGGTCCCGATATCGCCGCCGGCGTCGCGGATTTCGACGTCCTGATCGACTTCACGGAGCCCCATGCCACCCTGGCGGCGCTCGGACCGTGCGAGGCCCACGGCAGGGGGCTCGTCATCGGCACCACCGGTTTCGATGCCGCGGGTCTCGACCGCATCCGGGCCGCGGCCGAGCGCGTGCCCATCCTGATGGCCCCGAACATGAGCGTCGGCGTCAACGTGGCCTTCCGGCTCATCGAGATGGCGGCGCGGGCGCTGGGGGACGACGTGGACGTCGAGGTCTACGAAGCGCACCACAGGCACAAGATCGATGCCCCCTCCGGCACCGCCGTGCGCATCGGCGAGATTCTCGCGGACACCCTCGGGCGGGACCTGTCGACGGACGCCGTCTACGGACGCGTGGGGATCACCGGGGCCCGGGACACCGGCACCATCGGGTTCCACTCCGTGCGCGGCGGAGACATCGTGGGCGAGCACACGGTCGTCTTCGCGGGCGCCGGCGAGCGGATCGAGATCACGCACCGCGCCCAGAGCCGCATGAACTTCGCCATGGGCGCGCTCCGGGCCGTGCGGTTCGTCGCGGGGCGCGAGAGCGGGCTGTACGGGATGGCGGACGTGCTGGGCGAGGACACGACCGGATAGACGGTCACGGCGCGCGGACGGACGCGAGCGCCGAAATCATCACCGTCGCCCGGCGGACGGACGCCGGTAGAGGCGCCGGCGGACGGTGCCGGCCCCGGCGCCTACGCTGCTTCCTGCCGCACCTGCGTGCGCAGCATCAGCCGCCGGCAGTTCGGATCGAACGCCGCGCGCCGGTGCATGACGGTGCGGTTGTCCCAGATGACGAGATCCCCCACGCGCCACTGCTGCGTCCAGGTGTCGCCGGGAAGGGCGACGTGGCGCCAGATCTCGTCCAGGAGGGCCTCGCTCTCGTCGAGAGGCAGTCCGTCGACGTAGGCGTCCTGACGGCGTCCGAGGTACAGGGCGTCGCGGCCGGTCTCGGGATGGCGAAGCACCATCGGGTGATATGCGCCAGGTGCTTCGCGCGGGTCGTCCACGTCCCGGTGGCCGCGGCGCAGCTTGCCGATGCTGTCGTGGGCGGCGTCGTGCTTGATGCGGACCTGCCGCGCACGTTCGGCGAGGGCTGCCGGCAACGCCTCGAGCGCTCCGATCATGCTGCAGTAGTGCGTGTCGCCTTCGACCGGAGGCACCTCGACGGCGTACAGGATGCTCGCTGTGGGTGGCCGCTCGATGTAGGACATGTCCGTGTGCCACTTCGCCTCGGCGGCGCCGAGCCCGCCGATGGGGCGGCCGTTCTCGACGATGTTGGAGATCACGGTGACATAGGGGTGCGGGATCTTCGCGAGTTCCTCCGGCGTGATCCTGCCGAACGGGGCGTACTCGAGCGGGCCGAATCGCTGGCTGAACGTCTGCAGCGCTTCCCGGTCCAGGCGCTGGTCCCGGAAGCGCAGCACCGCCCGGTCGAGCCAGGCGGCGTGGACTTCGGCGAAGGCGGCCTCGTCCAGTGCGCCGATCTCGACGTCCAGCACGTCTGCTCCGAAGGAGGCGCCCTCGAATGGGATTGTCTGCATGGTCAGGCCTCGCGGAAACGGTGGCGGGCGCGCCACAGGGCCACGGTCGGCACCGCGAAAAGGGCCGCGGCGACCAGGCCCGTCCACGCACTGCCCATGTCGTTCAGCAACGGGAACAGCCCCATCGCGATCACCACCTGCGCGAGGTACACGGCGGCCCATGGCCACATCCAGGGACTCATTTTCCAGAAGCCGTATGCGCCCGCAGCGTAGATGGCCCAATGCAGCGGTTCCGTCGCCTTGGCCGCCCAGCCCGTCAGCATGAAGCCGAACCAGACCTCCTGGTCCTCCGCGACGGGCTTGATGAAGAGGTCGTACGGCATGTACACGAAAGTCATGTAGAGGCAGAAGTACCAGGTGAGGTTCATCCACCAGGGGCGGCGGCGCCAGCTTCGGGCGACGGCGGACCACAGGCCGCCGCGCGACGCTCGCGCGCTGTCGTTGGCTGCTTCCACGGTGCGTGCCATTGCAGGATCGTGGCGGAAGTATAGGCAAAGCGACCGGATCAGGCGCGGGCCGGTGTCTCCTGATAAGCTCCGGCCGTTCGATCGAATCCGGAGCGGCTAGCAATGGGCAAGTACCTGTTCAAGGCGAACTACACGCAGGAAGGGTCCGGCGGGCTCGTGAGCGAAGGCGGCGTGCGGCGGCGCGAGGCCCTGACCCAGACCGTCGAGGGGATGGGCGGCAGCATGGAGGCCTTCTACTACGCGTTCGGAGGAACGGACGCCTACATGATCGTGGACCTCCCCGACGATGCGACGGCGACGGCCATCGCCCTGACGATCGCTCGCGCGGGCGTCCTCACGATCGAGACGACCGTGCTGATCACGCCCGAGACGGTGGATGAAGCGGTCGGGAAGGAGGTGCCCTACCGGGTCCCCAGCTCCTGAGGGGCACGGCGCGGGCGACGCGCCGCGATCGAGCGCCAGCGAGATAGGCCGCGGTTTCCCTACGGGCGTTCCCAGTCCGCCACACCGCCGGGGACGACCCGCATCAGTGGGTGAGGTTCGGGATCGGGCGTCCCATGAAGTCGGTTGCACTGGTCCGGCGCCCGTGCGGCGAGCTTGGCCTTGAGGTGCCGCCACTCGAAGACGATCTGGCCCCGGGGTACGTCGATGCGGCCGGTTGTGTCCGCATGGGCGATTCGACCGGCGTCGAAACGGTAGCCGCGCGAAACGGACTCGGCATGCACGCCGCGCAGGTACTGGGCGATGTACGCGACGGGACAGTCCCTGTCGCGAAACCGGCGCAGTTGGGGAGGCTGGCGATACCCTTCGTCTCTCCCCGCAGTACCGCCTGCGCGAGGAGCGCTTCGCGCCAGAGCGCGACCAGGCCCCTTATGTCGAGGTAACGCGGATGCAGGCTCCATAGGCGCATGGGGGACGCCGTGCGGCTGGTATCAGGTGAACTCGGTTGGCGACGCGTGCCTATGCCGGCGCTCGGCGGTCGAGCTGGTCGTCCTCGTTGTCGGAGCGCTGCGCGTCGGTGGGTGTCGGTCCGTATCGGCCCTGGATCAGTCCCTCCAGCCGACCGATGGCGGTCGCCATCGCGCGGAACTGGTCGTGTATGTCGCGGAACTGGTCGTTCATGGCGCGGAACTGGTCGTCCATCCGGGTTTCCATCCGATCCATGCGGTCCTCGAGCCGGTCGATGCGTCCCTCGACCCGCTCGAAGCGTGTGTCCACATGCGCGGCCATCTGCTCGAAGCGCGCGTCGACCTGTTCGAAGCGGGCATCGACCTGCTCGAAACGCGCATCGACTTGCTCGAACCGGCCGTCCATGATCGTCAAGGTGACGCCGAGGACGGTCGCCCCGACCATGAGCAGGGTGGTGATCGTGGTGATGAACTGGTGTTTCATCCTGCGTGTCGAGTCCGGATCGTCGCCGTGTTGGAGGGCCATGCTCGCACCGCTTCGCAGGTTTGTATGCAGGAAGAAGCCGCCTGCTTTCCGGGCGGATTTCCCACCTGTCGAATGGGGCCAGTCTGCGCCCGCGCCGAGGTTCGAGTCAACGACACCCCTGGTCACGGCTACTTTGCACAGGCGAGCGTTGCCGTACCGCTGCCCTATCTCGTAGAATCCCGCTCAGCCGTCGAGTCGTGGCC
>JAPPHP010000325.1:0-9145 GCA_028821035.1 Gammaproteobacteria bacterium
GCCGCAAGCAGGGTCGATCGCGACTCCCGCGCGTCCTCGTCCGCCACATGGGCCTCGATCAGGCGATCCTCGCAATGCTCCAGCGCCAGGTCGGCGTCGGCGGCGAAGACCAGCTGCCCGAAGACCGGCGGGGGCAGGTTGCCCCGCAGTTCGTCGGCGAGGCCGTCGGGCGCGGCGGCAATGACCACCTCGGTGCCCGTGCCCCGCGCCGCCAGGATGAACCGGCACATGGCGTTGACGCTGGAGAAGTCGAAGCCGGTCACCGCGGTGAAGTCGAGCAGCACGCACAGCGGCCGCGGGTCCTCGTCGAGCGATGCCTTCAGCCCGTCGGCAAGCGGCTGGCCGCCGCCGAAGAACAGGTAGCCCTTGAGGCGGTAACCCCGCACCCGGGCCCCGGCGGCGCGCACGATGACCCGGTCCGGCACCGACCGGGTCTTGTTGCTGCGCACGTCGCGCGCCGTGAACGTCGAGTCGATGACCCCGGCCCGGCTCATGCGCACGACGAAGGCGATGACGACGATGCCCATGCCGAGCGCCACTCCCTCGAAGAACCCGAAGAACAGGATGGTCAGGAACATCGCGACGATGACCGCGTAGTCGACCGGGGGCACGCGCTTGCGGACCTTCAGCAGCCATTGGTCGAGCAGCGCGATGCCCGTGAACAGCAGCACGCCGCCCATCAGCGGCACCGGCACGAGCCTGAACACGGCGTCGCCGAACAGCAGCGGCGAGGCCATCACCAGCCCCGCGATGACCCCGGTGCTGCGCAGGTCGACGCGGAACATCAGGCTGCGCAACGACGTGGGGACCACCGGGCAGCTCGGCGGACCGCCGCCCAGACCCGCCAGGGCGCCCCCCAGCCCGATGGCGCGGAACTCGCCGTTCCAGTCCAGTTCCCGGTTGGACGCCACTTCCAGGCCACCGGTGTAGATCACGACGCAGAGCAGGGTCACCAACACCAGCGTGAGGATGTTGGGGACCTGCGCGGCGACGGCGGTCCAGTCCACCCTGGCCACATCGTCGAGGGCGACCGGAGGCCAGAGCTGCGCGTCCGACAGGCCCGCGAACAGGAAGCCCGCCGCCCCCGCTTCGGCTGCGCTGGTGCCTGTTGCCAGCAGGCCGATGTGACAGAGGACGGCGACCAGGAGAAAGCTGACCGGCATCAGCAGGAAGCTGTTCCAGCGCTGGGTGGCGAAATACAGGCCGAGACCGTACGCGAGGCCAACGCCCCAGTTCGCCGCCACCAGCGGCTCGAAGAGCCTCGTCAGCGCCTCGGGCTCCGGCCTGATGCCCATGAGCGACAGCGCCAGCCAGCACGCGATGCCGCCGGTCCCCGCCACGAAGCCCGAGGACACCGGGTAGGGGATGAACCGGACCAGGTTGGCCAGCCGGAAGTGCGCGATGAGCAGGGCACAGGCCCCGGTCGCGAGCGAGCACACGACGATGATCGCGACCATGGTGGGAAACAGCGCGTCCCCGGTGGCCGTCAACGAGCCGCCGATCACCCCGAGCATGAGCATGGTGGGCACCGCCGGCGCCGAGACCGCGCCCCGAAAGCCGCTCAGCAGCGCGATCACCAAGCATCCGGCGAGGATGCCGAACAGCAGCAGGCCGATGCCTGGGACAGGTACGGCGCCAGGTCGCCCGAGAAGACCAGCGTCGCGAGGGCGATCTCGCCGATGAGCAGGCTCACGCCGGAGACGAGCCCGACCGTCAGGACCGTAACCGCTTTCCGGGCCCCGGCGCCCGAAAGCAGGCCGCCGGAAGCCCCGGTCTCCCCGGACTGTTCGCTCCCCGCCATGCGAGCCTCAGGCCACGATCGCCAGGCTGATGCCCGCCAGCACGCCGAGCAAGCCGAGCAGGCTCGTCAGCCGGGCGAGCCACGCATACGCCGTCGAGCCCGTGTGGGCCCGGGCCGCGCTCCAGATCCCGACGCACGCCGCGAGGGCGTAGCCGAACACGGCGACGCACGCCAGCGCCACGACCAGTCCGATCCAGAAGCGCGGGTTCATCCGCAGCACGGCGCCGAGCGCATCCGTGCACGCCCAGGCCAGGACGTACCCGAGCAGACCGAAGAGCCAGTAGGTCCGCGCGAGACCGAAACCGCCGGACATCAACTTCGTCAGCAACGCCACGGACGCGCCTCCCTCGCCACGAACCTGTCTGCCCGCACTCTAGCGCGAATGCGGCGGCGGGACCAAGGAACCGTCCCCATCCCACCCAGCGCGGACAAGGGAGACGCCCCTCAGAAGCTGTAGACGAGATCCAGTCCGACGAAGCTGTCGCGCCGCATCGCGTAGAGGAGGTCCGCCTCGCCCACGTTCAGCAGCACCACGGTCTCGAATTCGAGGGACCAGTTGTCGCGCAGCCGCCGACTCAGTTCGAGGGACACGAAATGGGAGTCGTGGTCGAGGTCGCTCAGCACGCCGCCGATGAACTCCGTGCCCTGTTCGTCGTTGAGCGCGAGGCGCGTGCCGAAGAACAGGTCGTTCTGGAACCGGCTGGTCGCCCACTCGCGGCGCCCGTCGTAGTTCCACTCGGCCAGCAACCCGAGGTCCGCGCCAGACCCGAACACGCCGTAGAGCGTGTACTCGCCGCCCGCGACGAACGCCGCGTAGTCCTCTTCGCGGCCGAGCAGGTTCCAGGCGCCCGCCCGGTGAATCGCCTCCAGCTTGTACAGCCAGGAGCCGGTGGTGAGCTGCGCGTCGAGACCGAACTGCCGGATCCTGCGGTAGTGCGGCGCGAGGACCGGCGTACCGGCGCCGTTGACGGCCGGCAGCAGGAACGGCTCGCGGCTCGTGCCGTCGAACACGCTGATGCCGACGTCCACCGCACCGATGGTGCCGCTGTAGCGGCCGGCGACGTCGAGCCCCCACTCCTCCGCGCCGCTCTCGTAGGTGGTGGCGCCCCGGTCGATGAGCAGGGGCAGGCGCAGGCGCCCGGTCCGTCCGGAGAAGGTGCGGTCGCGGTGGCCGGTGATGCCGAACAGTTCGAAGGCGCCCCAGTTGCCGGCCAACGTCACGTGGGCCATGAGCTGTCCGAGGCGCGCCTTCTCGTTCGGGTGCTCGACCAGATCGACCTGGTTGATGATGTCGACCAGGTGCTGCGATTCGGTGACGCCCCAGAACACCCGGTCGACGCCGAGCCGCAGTTCCCACTCGCTGGCGCCCCACTGCCCGACCGCCATCCCGTACGCCTCGTGCAGATCCGCATGGGTCCGCCTCGGGTCCGCCGCGTCGTGGCGGAAGAACGGGCGCACCGTCAGGCTCCGGCCGGCCCGGTCCTCGAGGTAGAGCTCCGGCCGCACCACGAACCCGCTCGCGTGCGAGCGCTGGCCGGGATGCACGGCCGGGTCGGGATACCAGCGGCCCTCCAGGCTGATGTCGCCCGAGAAGGAGCGGTACGCAATCCAGGGCTCGCCAGGCGGTTCCGTGGGCTCCGGCCGCGCCGCCACGGCCTCTTCCCGGGCGTCGGGAGCGGTGCGCGGGGGTTGCATGTCCGGTGCTTCCTCCACAGCCTCCAACTCCGCGGGGACGGTCTCGGGGTCTTCGGGGGCGGTCGCGACCCTTTCCTCCGGGAGCTGCTCCGGCACCGGGGCCTCCGCCCAGTACCAGGCGCCCGGAACGCCCGCCTCCCGCGCCCGCACCACGAGTGCGCGCGCCGCCGCTTCGTCGGGCGTGCCGGTCGAGACGATCCGGTAGAGCGGCCCGCGGCCGGTGCGCACGACCACGACCGCGAGCGGAACGCCGAGCCGCATCGAGATCCGGTGGTGCTCGCGCGTGGCGTTGTCGAGGTCACGGAAGCTGCCGAACACCGCCGCAGCGCCCGCAGCCGGGCTTGCGGCAACGAGCACGGCCGCCGTTACGGCGACCGCGAGGATTCGCCGCATCTTGGGAGGCCGGGCGCTCAGCGCGCGCGTCTCAGGCCGGTCGGCAGAAACTCGCCGGGCGTTACGGCTGCGCCGAAATCGTAGTCGCTCCAGGTGAGCACGGTGCTCTTGCCCGTCAGGTGGTTGACCATCGACATCTCCGCCGCGTGCCAGTAGCGGTCGACGTAACGCGCGTAGCCGCTTACGTCGAGCGTCTTCAGGAGCGCGTCGCGCCGGTCGTAATACTCGACCTTCCACAGCCTGAGTTCGTCGGTGTCCTGCCAGACGATCTGGCGCCGGTATCCGGAGCGCTCGTCCCGCGGGGTGCGCTCCACGACCGTGCAGGTCAGCTCGCCGCACGCCTCGTCGCGCAGGTACCGGTAGTCGAACTGCTCGACCTCCGGGGGCGTCATGTCCTCGTAGGCGAACTCGCTGCCCATGAAGGAGCCCGAGCGGTTCGCGGAGTTGATGCGCTTGACGCGCTTCAGGGCCGGCAGGTACAGCCACTGGTCGTCCGCGCCCTCCTTGTTGGCGTGGACCAGGAACGCCGTGCCGCGCACGTCGCGCGGTTCGTCGAACACGAACAGGCTGCGGTCACCGGCGCCCTCGGCCTCGGGCGGAGCCTCGAGGACCTTGACGCGCAGGTGGCGCCGGCTCTCGCGGCCCTGGCGGTTGCGGAGCACCATGGTCTGGCTCGCCGTGAAGCTCCCGAATCCCTGCTTGCGCTGCCGTGCGTCGCGCGCGATGGCGAGCCCCCGGTCCTCCGCCGCCGCGGCGTCTTCCGCCAGCGCGGTCGGCGCGGCGGTCGGGAACGCGCCGAGGAACGCCACCACCGCGGCTACCCGGAAACGTCCACGCACCCGTTCCATCATGTCTTTCTCCTGTCGAGGACCATGAGCAGCGGCGGCAGCAGCAGGAAGTCGGCCAGCAGCGCGAACACCACCGTGATCGCCACCATCGTGCCGAGGGCGAAGCTCACCTCGAACCCGGACGAGGCGAACACCAGGAAGCCGGCCGCGAGGACCGCCGTCGTGGTCCACAGCGCGCGCCCAGTGGCATGGAACGCGGCGCGCACCGCCTCCGCCGCCGCGGCGCCGGCGCGCCGGGCGCGCTGGTATTTGGTCAGGAAGTGCGTCGTGTCGTCGACGATGATCCCGAAAGCGACCGCCGTCATCACGGAGCCCGCGAGGCCGACCTGGCCCACCGCGTAGCCCCACAACCCGAACGTCATGGCTGCGGGCAGGTAGTTCGGCACGAGGCTCAGCAAGCCTACACGCCAGCTCCGCAGCACCCAGATCAGCACGAGCGAGATCCCGCCCATGGCGATGATCGTCGCGCGCAGCATGCTTTCGAGATTGCGCTCGGAAAGGTGCGCGAACGTCATCGTGAAGCCGGTCGCCGCGGTCGCGAGCTCCGGCGCGTTCTCCCGCAGCCACGCCTGCGCGCGGTCGTCGAACGCGCGCTGCTGCGCGGAGGTGAGGCCCCCGCCGGCGGCCGCCGTCACGCGGGTCGCCGACTTGGCGACATCGATACGGTCGTTCAGGTCCCGGCCGAACGGCAACGACAGCTCGTACAGCAGCAGGTACTGGCTCGCCAGCTCCGAGTCGTCGGGCAGGCGGTCGTAGGCCGGATCGTCCCCGTGCATGTTGCGGTTCAGCCGGCGCATGACGTCGGGGAACGCCTGGACGTACGCCACCTCCGGCTGTTGCCGCAGCCACTCGGCGAACGCGTCCACCTGCCGCAGGTACTCGGGATCGGTGATGCCGTGCTCGCGGCCCGAGTCCATCGAGTACTCCCACGACTCGAGCCCGGTCAGGTGGTCGATCACGAAGTCGGTGTCGCGCCGGAACTCGTAGCGGTCGTCGAAGTAGCGCGTCCAGTTGTCCGTGAACTCGATGCGCCATGTCCCGGTAGCGAGCACGGCCACCCCGAGGCCGACCGCCCACAGCAGCACGTACCGCCGCCGGGTGACGAAGTCGGCGAGGTTGTCGAAGAAAGCGGCGCCGCGCGGGGTCTTCGGCGCACGCAGCGGCAGCAGCGACATCACCGCCGGCAGCACCGTCATGGAGTACGCGAACGCGGCCATGACGCCGAACGCCACGAGGTTGCCGAGCACGTGGAACGGGGGCGACTCCGAGGCGTTCAGCGTGAGGAACGCGATGGCCGTGGTCACCGACGTCAGGAACACCGGATGCGCGTTCACGCGCAACGACTCGACGATCGCCTCGTTCCGCGCCAGTCCCTGGCGCAATCCCGCCAGCGTGGTCGTCACGATGTGGATGGAGTCGGCGACGGCGATCGTGAGGACGATGATCGGCACCCCGGCGTTGACCGGGTTGAACACGGCCCCCGCCCAGCCGGCCAGCCCCATGGTTGTGTTGATCGAGAACATGAGGAGCACGACCACGGCCACCGCGGCGATCAGCGAGCGCAGGAGCAGGACGGTCACCACGACGATGACCAGGAATACGACCGGCGTGAGCTGTTCCAGGTCGTCCCGCGTGGCGTCCGCGAAAGCGCGGTTCATCAGCACTTCGCCGGTGAGATAGAACTCCGCGTCCGCCCCGCCTCCCTCCGCCAGCTCGGCGCGCCGCTCGTCCAGCAGCGCCCGCAGGTAGTCCGTGATCTCGAGCACGGCCGCATCGGTCTCTTCCGGGAGGGCGAAGTTGACGTTCACCGCCGCCACCCGGCCATCCCTCGAAACCAGGCGGCCGGCGAGTTCCACCGAGCCCAGGGCGATGTCCTCGAGGCGGCGCAGGTCCGCCTCGTCGAGCAGGTCCGCGCCTTGCACCAGCGGCGCCACGATCAGGTCGTCGCCATCGGCCTCGCTGTGGCTGTAGTTGGTCAGCGAGTCGACGCGCGTCGCATAAGGCACCTGCCACGCCGCCTCCGTGAGTTCCTCGACGAGACCGAGCGTCTCCGGCGTGAACACCGTCCCCGTCGCGGGAGCGATCGCGATGAGGGCGTTGTTCGATTCCGTGTAGGTCGCGTCGAGCGCTTCCAGGGTGAGGAGTTCCGGATCGTGCTCGTCGAACAGGACGCGGTGGTCGTTGGTCACGCCGATGCCGGGCACGCCCGCGGAGACCGCCAGCATCACCACCGCCGCAAGGGCCAGCACCTGCCAGCGGCGCTGCACCACGCCCGCGGCGTAGCGATCCAGCATGCTCGCGCTCATGACGCCCTCCCGGCTCTTGCCCCGCGTGCGTCCACCATACCCCACCCGGCCGGCGGCGGCGCTACCATGGATTCGACTTCTTCGAGTTCCAGTGGTCCGGCATCCGGTACGTCACGTTCGGGTCGTCGTAGACCGAAATGTCCAGCATCTGGGTGAAGTTCTGCGAACGCACGCCTGCACCCGCCCGGGACTTTTCCCAGCGTTGCTTCAGCCGGAAGCCCAGCAACGCCCCAAAGGTCGACATCTTCGGAAACTGCAACTGGTCGGCAAGTTCGTGGCCGATCAGCGCCCGCGACAGCCGGTAGGCGAGCCGCCGCACGTGGTCCTGTTCCGCCTCGTCCTCGATGCCGGCGACCAGGGGAACGGCGCCGATCAGGGCGTTCGCCATGACCGCCGAGTCCTCGTCCGGGGTCGGCTCGCACAGGCGCGCGATCTCGATGATGTCCTCCGCGTGTTTCCGGTCCGTGAACAGCATCTCCTCCGGGACGCCCATCACGTGCCCGGCGTAGCGCCACACCTGCATCACGCTCTCCTGCTCCTCGGTGTCAAAGACCGCGCCGACCTTGGCGCCGTGGCGCAGCAGGCGCGCGGAGAAGACGCTCGTCGCGAACCCCATGTGCGCGGCGCTGATCGGCGTACCGAGAACGTTCATGTCCCAGGTCTCCGAGTTGGCCAGCAGGTCGCGCACCCGGGCGTGGACGAAACGCAACCGCATCGACAGCTTCCAGCCGTCGCCGCTGCGGTCCAGCCCGCCCGGGAAGAACACCTCGAGCAGGTGTCGGTTGTTCTGCATGAGACGCCGCCGCGCCGAAGCGGCCGTCAGCACCCGGCCCGTCGTCGCGAACGACTTGGCTATCAGCGTGGAGAACCCCTCGATCAGGACGCCCGCGACGAACGCGATCAGCACGTTCGTGCTGTTGGCGTGGAACGCCCGCAGCGCCGGCCGGTGCAACTCGTAGTCGAGCCACGCCGGGGGCTCCTCCGCCTCCCTGAAGAAGTCCTTGAGCGCCGCTGGCGCGTCCGAGAAATCCGGAAGCTGGTCGATACCGGCGCCGATGAACCGGTGCAGGCGCTCGGGCTCCAGGTCGCGCAGTTCCTGCATGACGGGATCGAGCGGCGGATCGCCGACGCCCGTGTGCGCGAGGTACGTGGCCGCGAGCGCGGGATCGGCCGCGGTGGCCCGCGCGTATCCCTCGGTGTAGGCCGTGGGGACGCTCATCCCCGACATGCCTGCGCCAACGCCGTCACGGCGTGTTTCCGCCATCGTCCTACTGACCGCCCTGCAGTTCGGCAAGCCGCGCGGCCGACTCGCCGTGCAGGATCCGCTCGAAGGCGTCCCGCGGCTCGAGCGCCACCGCGCGGGCGAGCAGTTCCTCGGCCCGGGCGCCATGCTTGCGGCGGTTGAGGCGCAGCAGTCCCCGGCTGACTTCCGCATAGACCACGAGGTCCTCCCCGGCCAGTTCGAGCGCGCGGTCGTAGTTCTCGAGCGCCCGGTTCTCCCTGGCGCCGTGGGTGAGGCGCGCGAGAAACCGGCCCGCCTGCGCCACGACGTCCGCATGCCACGAACCGAGTTGCAGCCGGGCGAGCACCATGTCCGGGTCCAGCGCAAGGACATCCTCGAGGAGTTCGCGCGACCGGCCGACGTACCCCTCTCTCTGCGCAGCGATCGGCCGCATGCTCTGCGCATGCCGGCCCACGGCATGAGCCAACTGGAAGCGTACCCACGGGTCCGAGGGCCGGAGCGCCACCGCCTCTTCGGCCAGCCGCATCGCGCGTTGCAGCAACTCCGGTCGCTCCTCTTCCGGCGCCAGGTAGTGCGCGTAGATGGCGAGCGCTTCCGCCGCCACCGCGAGACCGCCCGCCGTGCCCGCCGCCTCGCCGAGGTCCGCGGCCATCCGCCAGCGGCCCTCCACCAGCGCCGCGCGCGCTTCGGCGGGTTCGTCCAGGCCGCGACGCGCATCCGTGGGGGGGGGGGCCGCGCGCCGCCCGGGCCGGCCCCCCCCCCCCCCCCCCCGAGCCGCCCCCGCGCCCCCGCCCCCCGGCGGGGCGGGGGGCCGGGGCCGCCCCCCGGGGGGGGGCGGGGGGGGGAGGTGGGGGGCCCC
>JAPPHP010000325.1:9155-13172 GCA_028821035.1 Gammaproteobacteria bacterium
GCATGCACAGGACCGCCGCCAACAGCGCGACGGGCCATGGCCGCCGGGTCATCAGCCGGCGCCTTTCGCGACGCCGGCCAAGCCGGCGCCCGTCGACCTCGACGTGTACAGGGGCTTCATCCAGATCCGGAACAGCCAGCGCACGGCACGGTTCCACCCGACGAGGACCGTCGTCGCGATGACCACGAAGCGCACCTGGCGGCGAGAGATCTTCACGGTCTCCCCGGTGCGGAAGTCAGGCGCGGCGTGAATGCGACGCAGCGTCAACACCGCCAGGCCCAGCGTCCACAGCAGGAAGCGCCGCACGCCGGTTTCGCGGCGCGGTATCAGCACCGTGTACTCGAGTGCGCGTTCCAGGTGGCCGCGCGCCTGGTCCACGAGCCGGAGCACGCCGCCCTCGAAGTCGCGCCCGGTCCAGTCCCCGTCCGTCGACAGGTCGACCCCCGGGAACGCCTCCCGCGGCAGCCAGCACACGCCCTGGGCACGGTCCTCCCAGAGATCCTTGATGACGTTGACGAGTTGCAGGCCCCGCCCGAAGTCTGCCGCCCGCTCGCGCAGGTGACGCCCGCGCCAGGCGATCTCGTCCGAGTACTCGCACAGCAGTTCCGTGATGGTCTCTCCCACCACGCCCGCGACGTGATAGCAGTAGCGGTCGAGGGCCTGCATGGTGCTCAGGCCCCGCGCGCCCAGGGTGCTGAACTCGGCCATGCCGGCGGCCATGATCCGCACGCAGCGCAAGAGCGCGCCGCGTTGCCGGCGGCGCAGCCCCTGCGTCAGCGTCACCACGGTCTCCGTGTGCGCCACCAGGTCGCGCTCCGCCTCGCTGGTCGCGTCGGACAGCAGCGGATGCAGCTCCGTGGCGAAATCCCCCGGGGGCGCCCGTCCAGCCACGACCTCCACGAACGATTCGAGGAACCGCTCCTTCTGCTCGGCGGTGAGACGGGGTTCGTCCTCCACCGTGTCCGCGATGCGGCACAGCAGGTAGGCATTGCCGATCACCGTGTGCAACGGTTCCGGGAGTTGGGGGATGGTGAGCGCAAACGTGCGCGAGACGCCGAGCAGCGCCTGCTGCTGGTACGTCAGTGGATTGTGTGCTGCGGGCTCGCGCCCGGCAGGGGCTGTGGCTTCGGTCGCGGCGGACATTATGACGTTACAAGAGCGCCGCGGAGCGAAGTCGTATCCCGGCCCTGGCGCACTGCTCAAGGGCAGTGCCAAGCCGGAAGGTGCGCCGTCGCGCGGCGGTCAGTCCCCCTCGGACGACTCTGCGCATGGCAACGACCGAACCGGAATCGAGCCCTGAGACTGGCCGTCCTCGCGCACCACCGGTCAAACCTCTTGCGCGTCCCCGAACCCCGGCGAGCCGTCCATCTCCCCAGGGTCCAGTCTGTTTGCGGCCCGTACTATGTCGCGCAGTCCCGGGGTAGTCAAGCCACCGTTTCTTGCCTGTTTCTCTTCTGTTTCTCGTCTGTTTCCCATCTATTTCTCATCCATCTCTCATCGAAGGATGCGCGCCGCACATCGGCGGGGGCCTCGCGCGAGCGGGGACAGTGGACCGGCACCCGGCAACGGTGCTACGGTGCGCTCCGGCTCCAGAGCGGGGCCTGGTCGGAGCGGACCGCAATCACCGACATTCGCGGACAACGTCAACACCTACCTGGAGAGACCACATGAGCAGCGCCGACGGCGTCTGGAACACCACGATGAACACCCCGATGGGCGCGCAGAAGGCCACCCTGACCCTGGCGACGGACGGCGGCTCGCTGACGGGTTCAATGTCCGGGCCGCAGGGCTCGATCGACCTCAAGGACGGCACCGTGGACGGCGACTCGGTCGCCTGGAAGGCCGACATCACGCAGCCGATGGCCATGACGCTCGAGTTCTCCGCCACGATCAGCGGCGACGAGATCTCCGGCAACGTCCAGCTCGGCGCGTTCGGCACGGCATCCTTCTCGGGGACCCGCGCCTAGGCGGCACCCGTCCCCCGCTCACATGGGCTGGGAGGAGGAGATAGCGGAACTCCGCCGTCGCGAGGCGCTGGCGGCGAAGATGGGCGGCGCGGACAAGGTCGCCCGTCAACACGAGTTCGGCAAGCTCACGATCCGCGAACGTATCGCGGCCGTCGCCGATGCCGGCTCGTTCCACGAGATCGGCGCGCTGGCCGGCGCCGGCGCCTACGGCGACGACGGCGAACTCCGCGCCTTCACGCCTTCCAACCTGCTGCTCGGCACCGCGGAGATCGACGGCCGCCCCGTCGTCCTGTCCGGCGACGATTTCACCGTACGCGGCGGCTCCGCCGAGTTGTCCATCGCGGCCAAGCGGACCCGTTCCGAGGGGCTCGCCCTCGACCTGCGCCTGCCGCACGTACGCCTGGTGGACGGCATGGGCGGCGGCGGTTCGGTCAAGACCATCGAGATGGCCGGCCGTACCTACATCCCCGAGCTGCGCAGCTGGGAGCTGGTGGTCGCCCATCTCGCCACGGCGCCGTCGGTGTCCCTCGCGCTCGGCTCGGTCGCCGGGATCGGCGCGGCGCGGGTAGCCACCTCGCACTACTCGGTGATCGTGCGCGACACGGCGCAAATGATGATCGCGGGTCCGGCCCTGGTCGACTGGGCGAACCTCGGCGACGTCTCGAAGGAGGAACTCGGCTCCTCGAAGATCCACACCCGCAACGGCGCCATCGACGACGAGGCCGCGTCCGAAGCCGAGGCGTTCGCGCTCGCGAAGCGCTTCCTCTCCTACCTGCCCTCGAGCGTCGACGAACTGCCCCCGCTCGCGGAATCCAACGACGACCCGAACCGCCGCGAGGCGGACCTCATCGACATCGTTCCGAGGGACCCGCGCAAGGTCTACAAGATGCACCGCGTGATCGAGGCCGTCGTGGATCTCGGCTCGTTCTTCGAGATCGGCCGCAAGTGGGGACGCTCGATCATCTGCGGCCTCGCGCGCCTCGACGGCGTCCCCATCGCGCTCTTCGCGGAGAACCCGGCCGTGTACGGCGGCGCCTGGACCGCGGACTCCTGCCGCAAGGTGACGCGCCTCATCGACCTCGCGGCCCTCTTCCACCTTCCGATCGTGCACCTGGTGGACTGCCCCGGCTTCCTGATCGGCAAGAAGAGCGAGCACGACGCCACCATCCGGTTCGGCTCCCAGGCGCTCGCGGCCCTCGGCCAGGCCAACGTGCCCTTCATGAGCGTCGTCGTGCGCAAGGCCTTCGGCGTGGCGGGCGGCGCCAACCACAAGCCCGGCGCGCACCACGTCCGCGTCGCCTGGCCTTCCGGCGACTGGGGATCGCTGCCCATCGAGGGCGGCATCGAGGTGGCGTACAAGGCCGAACTCGCCGAGGTCGACGACTACGACGCGCACCTCGAGAAGATCCGGGAACGGCTCAACCGCGTGCGCTCGCCATTCCGCAGCGCCGAGCACTTCGAGATCGAGGAGATCATCGACCCGCGCGATACGCGGCCGGTGCTGTGCCGCTGGATCCGCCTGGCGCGCAAGGCGCTCCGGGCGGAGCCGGCGCGGTTCTCGTACCGGCCGTAGCCCTCTCTCCGGACTACGCGGCCACCGCCGACGGTCCGCTGCGCGGCGCATGAACGCGGCGATTCCGGGACACGCCCGGCACCTCGGCGGGATCGATCAGGCCGATGCGCCGCCAGCCCTTGGACAGCAGCCAACTCCGTGGCGTAGCGACTTCGCACGCGCGACGGGAGTCCGCGTAGCGCCCTGGCGGTGGCGCACGGCCCTTCCAGCCGTCGAACCACAGCCCGGAACTTGCGCCGTCCAACACCACAGGCGGTTCCCGGCGGCGACGCTGCCAGAAGTGCTTGCGGACGTTCAGCAGCACATACGCCAGCGCACGCCGCACCTCCGTCGGCGTCCGCTTCACCACGTGGTGGAAGCGGTCCGCCAGCACACGGCCGGCGCGATCGAACACGCGATTCACGCAGCGTGCAAAGCGCGCGGCCAGGCTCTTCATGCCGTTCGCGAGGCACACCCTGCCCTGCGCCTCCACCAGGA
>JAPPHP010000342.1 GCA_028821035.1 Gammaproteobacteria bacterium
GGACCGTGTCGAAGGCCGAGGGGCTCGCGGCGGCTTTCGCCGGCGTGGAGGCCGCGGGGCTGGATGGCCTCGACACGGACTACGACATCGTCGTCAACGGGACGTCGGCGGGGGTCGCCGGGGGGCGTCCCGGGATCGAGGCGGCGGTCGTGGACGGCGCGTTCTGCTACGACATGTTCTATACGCTCGACGGCGAAACGGCGTTCTGCCGCTGGTGCGCCGAGTCCGGCGCGGCGGGGGCCGCCGGGGGGCTCGGCATGCTGATCGAGCAGGCGGCGGAGTCGTTCTGCCTCTGGCGCGGCGTGCGTCCGCCGACGCGCGGCGTCGCCGAGTCGCTCCGGGCGTGACGCGCCGGCGTCTCCGACCGGAGGCGGCCTGGACCGTGGCGGCGATCTTGACCGTCGTCGCCGTGGCCGTGCCGGCGACCCGGGAGCGGCTGGAGCGCGAGACGGCCGGCGGCGCCGACCTCACCATCGAGGTTCGCGCCAGCCAGTGGCGCTGGGAGTACGCCTACCTCGACGAGATGGGCGCGCGGCGGTTCGGCTTCGTGAGCGCCGGCGTCACGCCGGACGAAGCGGTCACGGGCGTCGTGCGGAAGGACGACGCCTACCTGCGTACGGTGGACCGGCCCCTGGTGATCCCGGCGGGGCGCAAGGTACGCCTGCTCGTCACCTCGGAGGATGTCGTGCATGCGTTCTGGGTGCCGGACCTCGGGATTCGGGCCGATGCGGTGCCGGGCGTGCTCCGCACGGTCTGGGTGATCCCCGACGCTCCCGGGACGTACCGGGGCCAGTGCGCGGCGTTCTGCGGCGAGCGCCACGGTTTCATGCCGGTCGTCGTCGAGGTGCGCACCCCGCAGGCGTTCGAAGACTGGCAGCGGGACGCGGCGGCGACGCTCGTCGCCGAAGCGGGCCGCGGGACGGCGGCGGGAACGGAGGCATGAGGCGCTGGTTCACGACCGACCACGAGACGGTGGGGACCCTGTACCTCCTGCTGAGCGCCGTCATGCTACTGGTCGCGGGGGCGGCGGCGCTGGTCGTCCGGGCGGAGCTGTTCGAGCCCGGCCTGGCGTTCCTCGCGCCGGCGGAGTTCAACCGCGCGGTCACGGCGCACGGGATGTTCGCGGTGTTCGGGGTCCTGTTCCCTGCCTGCGCCGGGCTCGCCAGCCGCATGGTCCCGGCGATGATCCGGGCGCGCGAGATGGCGTTCCCCCGCGCCAACGCGGTGTCGTTCTGGCTGCTGGTCCCGGCGTTCGCGCTCTTCGCGGCGGCCCTGTTCGGCGGCCCCGGGACGCAGGAAGGCGGCGACCCCGGCGTGGGGCGCTGGCCGGCCGTTCCCGCGGGCCACGCGGTGACGTTCGCGCTGGGCGTGCTGCTGGTCGCCGTCTCATGGGTGCTCTGTGGCTGGAACGTCGCGGCGACGGTGTGGTGGCGGCGCTCCCGCACGGCGCCGCTCGCGCGGTTGCCGGTGTTCGCGCGGACGATGGCGCTCGCGGCGGCGACGTGGTTCGTCCTCGGGGCGACGCTGGCGCTCTGGGCGCTCACCCTGGTGAACGCGAGCGTCGGCGCCGCAACGGCGGGCGGTGCGCCGGCCGCCTTCCGCTACGGCTTCTGGTTCCTGGGCCACCCGGCAAGCTGGCTCGTCGTCGTGCCGGTCATCGGCGTGGTCACCGAGGTGCTGAGCAGAAACGCGAAGCGGCCGCCGTTCGGCGCCGACGCCATCGTGCAGGCGACGGGGTCGCTCGCGGGCCTGGCTTTGCTCGCCTGGCTGGGGGAAATGGTTCTCGACAAGAGTCTCGCCGGCGAGCTCTTTTTCCTGTACGTGGGCATGCTTGCCGCGGTGCCCGCGGCGGTGATCGCGGGCAACTGGGCGGCCACGTTGTGGCGGCGCTCCTTTCCGCTCGATGCATCGGCCTGCTTCGCCCTGGCGGCGGCCCTGTTCCTGGCGCTCGGGGCCGGGGCGGGCGTCTTCCTGCCCCTCGCGTCGGTCGCGGCGGGCAGCGCCGTCGAGGCCGCCCACACGCACTACCTGTTCGTCGGGTTCGGGCTGTTCGGCCTGTTCGCCGGAGTCTACCGTTGGCTGCCCGCGTGGACCGGCGGGACGTGCGACGAGACCCTGGGCCGGGTACACTTCTGGCTGTCTTTCGTCGGTCTCAACGCAACGTTTCTGCCGCAGTACCTGGCCGGCGCATCCGGCATGTTGCGGCGTATCCCGGACTATCCCTTGACGCTCGCTGACCTGAACGCGGCCGCCACCGCCGGCGGCTTCCTCCTGGGCTTCGCCCAGCTCCTGTTCGTCTTCGTGGCACTGAAGGCAGTATTGAAGGCGGTGAGGCCGAGCGCATGACCGACTCGCCCAGGGAACTGCGCATCCTGGCCGGCGCGGGCGTCGCGCTCGCGCTGGTGGTGGTCGTGCTCGGGGCGTACACGCGCCTGGTCGATGCCGGGCTCGGCTGCCCCGACTGGCCCGGCTGCTACGGGTTCCTCGGCGTTCCCGAGTCCCCCGAAGAGATCGTCCTTGCGGAAGAGCGGTTTCCGGACGCGCCGGTGGAGCCGGACAAGGCCTGGCCCGAGATGGTGCATCGCTACTTCGCGAGCGGGCTGGGGCTCCTCTCCCTGGTCCTCCTGGCTCTTGCCTGGCGCCGCAAGGCCGCGCTGACGATACCGCTGACGCTCGCGGTGCTGGTCATCGTGCAGGGGGCGTTCGGCGCGTGGACGGTGACGCTCAAGCTGTGGCCGCAGGTGGTGACCGCCCATCTCCTGGGCGGGTTCGGAACCCTCGCGCTCCTGTGGCTCTACACGCTGCGTCTCGGCATGGCCGGGGCGGTGACGGTACCCGCGGCGCTGGCGCGGCCGGCGGCCCTCGGCATCGCGCTGGTCGTCCTGCAGGTGACCCTGGGCGGCTGGACGTCGTCGAACTACGCGGCGCTCGCCTGCCCGGATTTCCCGACCTGCCACGGCAGCCTGGTGCCGGAGATGGACTTCGCCAGGGGATTCAACGTGCTGCAGGAGATCGGCCCGAACTACCTGGGCGGGGCGCTGTCGAGCGAAGCGCGCGTCGCGATCCAGATGACCCACCGCGTGGGCGCGTTCGTAGTGCTCTTCCTGGTCGGCTGGCTGGCCTGGCGGCTCCGGGGGCGGCTCGGCTGGATCGTGGGGGGCGTGCTCGCCGTGCAGTTCGGGCTCGGTATCGCCAACGTGCTGCTCGAACTGCCGCTGGCCGTCGCGACGGCACACAACGCGGGCGGCGCGCTGTTGCTGCTCGCGCTCGTGACGGTGTACGCTGCCGCCCGCGGCTACGTGGGCGTGACGACCCCGTCCACGGCCGACCCGAGCCGCTCCCTGCCGACACCACGATGAGCGAGACGATCGAACGCGCTCCCGCGCCCTGGCGCGACTACCTGGAGATGACGAAACCCCGCGTCGTCCTCCTGATGCTGTTGTGCGCCGCGGTGGGCATGGCGCTCGCCCCCGGTGCGGGTGCGGCGGTGGAGCCCATGCTATGGGGCTTGGTCGGCATCGCCCTGGTGGCGGGGTCCGCAGCGACCGTGAACCACATCGCCGATGCGCGGATCGACGCGCGCATGGCGCGCACGGCCCACCGGCCCGTCGCACAGGGGCGGCTGAGCACCCGGGCGGGCGCGACGTTCGCCGTGGTGCTCGGCGTGACGGGGATGCTCGTCCTGTACTTCCTCGTCAACCCGCTGACGGCCTGGCTGAACTTCCTCTCCTGGGTCGGGTACGGCCTGGTCTACACGCTCTACCTGAAGCGCGCGACGCCCCAGAACATCGTGATCGGCGGACTCTTCGGCGCGGCGCCGCCGCTCTTCGGCTGGACGGCGGTGACGAACTCGGTGGACCTCGAGCCGATCCTGCTCGTGCTCATCATCTTCGTGTGGACTCCGCCGCACTTCTGGGCGCTGGCGCTCGACCGCAAGGAGGAGTACGCGGACGCGGACATCCCCATGCTGCCGGTGACCCACGGGGAGGCGTACACGCGGCGGCACATCCTGTACTACGCGCTGGCGCTCGCCGTCGTGAGCGTCCTGCCGTTCCTGACCGGCATGAGCGGTCTCGTCTATCTCGTCGGCGCGGTCGCGCTGGGCGCCCGGTTCCTCTACTGGGCGGTGGTGCTGTGGCGCGGCGGCGACGAACGGGCGCCGATCGCCACGTTCCGCTACTCGATCGTCTACCTGATGGTGCTCTTCCTGCTGCTGGTCGCCGACCACCACCTCGTTCCGGGGGGCGCGCTCGCCGCATGGTAGGCCCGCGAAAGCGGCGCGTGCTGGCCTGCGGAGCCGTGCTGCTTGCGGCGCTTGGGGGCTGCGGCCGCGAGGACGCAGTGCCGGTCGACGAGGTCAGTTCGGACCACGGGCTGATCGTGCTGCCGGCGCCCCGGGAGATCGTCATTCCGCCCCTGCTCGCCCAGGACGGGGGCCCGTTCGCGCACGACGCGTTGCTTGGCAAGTGGTCCTTCGTCTTCTTCGGCTACGCGTCCTGTCCCGACATCTGCCCGCTGACCATGGCGACGTTGCGGGACGCCGAACGCGAGTTGGCGGACGAGCGCTTCCAGGCGGTGTTCGTGAGCGTCGACCCGGAGCGCGACACCCTGGAAGCGATCGGGGCGTACCTCACGGCCTTTTCGTCCCGCTTCGTCGGCGTGACCGGGGAAGAGGGCGAACTCCGGCGCTTCGGGCTCGAACTGGCGGCGGGCTTCATGCGGACCCCGGCGCCCGACGGCGTCCCCGCCGACCGCTATCTCGTGGACCACTCGGGACACGTCGCGATCGTGGATCCGGAGGGCCGCTTCGTCGCCATCCTCAAGGACCCGCGCCGCGGCGAGTACGTGGTGGAGGCGTTCCGGACTCTGGCGGGGCGGGCCTGAGAACGGTGGCGCTGTTGAAATCCGTCGCGCCGGTCCCGTATGCTCGCCGCGCGAAACAGAGGTGGGAATGCTGGAAGCCGCGCAGGTCGCGGACGACCCGATCGCGCGATACGCGGCCGTTCGTCAGCAAACGGAAATGCTGTGTCGTCCCCTTGCCGTGGACGACTACGGCGTGCAGCCGATGGACGACGCCAGTCCGCCGAAGTGGCACCTCGCGCACACCACCTGGTTCTTCGAGACCTTCCTGCTGAAGCCTTTCCGGGAGCGGTACCGGCCGTTCGCCGAGGGTTTCGAGACGCTCTTCAACTCCTACTACAACGGCGTCGGCCAGCCGTTCCCGCGGCCGAGACGCGGCACGCTGTCGCGGCCGACCGTCGAGGAGGTATACGCCTACCGGGCGCACGTGGACGCGGCGATGCGGCCGCTGCTCGCGCGCGGCGACGACGAGATTCGCGCGCGCGTCGAACTCGGCCTGCACCACGAGCAGCAGCACCAGGAGCTGATCGTCACGGACCTGAAGGTCACGCTGGGCGGCAATCCGCTGCGCCCGGCCTACCGGGACGACCTCGACCGCACCGCGTGCGAGTCGCGCCCCGCGACGTTCGTCGAGTTCCCGGAGGGCTTCGTGGAGATCGGCGCCATCGGGGCCGGTTTCTGCTTCGACAACGAGACGCCGCGCCATCGTGTCTGGCTCCGGCCCTTCGCGGTCGCGGACCGGCTCGTGACCAATGTCGAGTACCTGGCGTTCATGGAGGACGGCGGCTACCGCACGCCGGCGCTGTGGCTGTCGGACGGCTGGGACGCGGTGCGGCGGGACGCCTGGGAGGCTCCGCTGTACTGGTATCGCGACGGCGGGGCGTGGTCCGAGTATCGGCTGTCGGGTCCCGCACCGGTGGACCCGCATGCGCCGGTGACGCACGTCAGCTTCTACGAGGCGGATGCCTACGCGCGCTGGGCCGGCGCCCGGCTGCCGCTCGAAGCGGAATGGGAGTCCGTGGCGGCCCGGTACGGCGAAGAGGTCCCGGCCGGCAATTTCGCGGACGGCGGGCGCCTGCACCCGCGTACCCCTGTCGGCTCCGGCATGGCGCAGCTCTTCGGCGACGCCTGGGAATGGACCTCGAGCGCCTACGTCGCGTACCCCGGCTACCGGCCGCTGCCGGGGACGCTTGGCGAGTACAACGGCAAGTTCATGGCCAACCAGGTGGTGCTGCGCGGCGGGTCCTGCGCGACGCCGCCTGGCCACGTGCGGGCCACGTATCGCAACTTCTTCCACGGCCCCGACCGCTGGCAGTTCACCGGCATCCGGCTCGCGCGCGATGCCGGTTAGCACACTACCCGCGCGGGAGTTCCGCTTCCACGACCGGCGGCCCGACCTGCCGGACGCGATGGCGGAGGTGCTCGCCGGCCTGTCCCGGACGGCCAAGACCGTGCCGCCCAAGTACTTCTACGACGAGACCGGCTCGCGGCTGTTCGACGACATCACGCGCCTGCCCGAGTACTACCTCACGCGCACCGAGGTCGGCATCCTGCGGGAGAACCGGGAGGACATGGCGCGCGCGGTCGGCGACCGGGCGTGCCTGGTGGAGTACGGCAGCGGGTCGAGCGAGAAGATCCGCATCCTGCTCGAGGCGTGCCGGCCCGCCGCCTACGTGCCCGTGGACATCTCGCGCACGCACCTCCTGCAGTCCGCGCGGGCGATCTACGACGACTACGACTGGCTGGCCGTCCACCCGACCTGTGCGGACTACAGCCGCCCCTTCGCCCTCCCGCACGTCGCCTCGGCGCTGCCCTGCGTGGCCTTCTTCCCCGGGTCGAGCATCGGCAACTTCGATCCCGCGGACGTCCCGGGGTTCCTGGCGGCCGTGGGCGAAGTCGTCGGCCGCGGCGGCCGCCTCATCGTGGGCGTGGACGCCAAGAAGGACGAGGACGTGCTGCATGCGGCGTACAACGACGGCCAGGGCGTGACGGAGGCCTTCAATCTCAACCTCCTGCGCCATCTGAACGACCTGCTGGACGCGGACTTCGACCCTGCCCGGTTCGAACACCAGGCGGAGTACAACCCCGCCCGCGGGCGCATCGAGATGTACCTGGCGAGCACCGCGTCCCAACGCGTGCGGCTGAACGGCGCGGAGATCGCGTTCGACGCCGGCGAGCGCATCCACACCGAGAGTTCCTACAAGTACGAACGGGACGAATTCCTCGAGCTCGCGGGTGCGGCGGGGTTCGTGCAGCAACGGATGTGGACGGACGACCGCGGGTACTTCATGGTGCTGCTGCTGGAGTACGCGGGGGCCTGACTCGTTTTCGCGCGTTGGCGGTTGCCCGCGCCCGCTGCTAGCCTGTGAGCATGCACGAAGTCAGCGAACTGCAGACCTATCTCTACGACCTCAAGGGCTATCTCGTCGTCGAGGACGTGCTCAGTCCGGAGGAGGTCGCGCGGCTGAAGGAAGCCGTCGACGGCACGGACCTCACGAACCTGCCGCCGAGCCACCGGTTCGGGAGCGCGGGCGGCTCGGCGCCGACGGGCCCCGGCTTCCTCGCCTGGGGCGAACCGTTCGTCGCGCTGATGGACCACCCGCTCGTGATGAACGTCATGCGCGCGCAACTCGGCGACTGTTTCCGGCTCGACAGGATCTTCGGGATGCACATGCGCAAGGGCCTGCCGAACGGCCGGCTCCACTCGGACTACGGGGCGTCGCAGCCGTTCACCCGCGCCGAGCGCGGGCGGTACTTCGTGTCCCCCGGTCACGAGGCGTTGCACGGCTTCGGCGTGGCGGCATGGAACCTTACGGACACGGGTCCCGACCACGGCGGCCTGCGCGTGATCCCGGGCAGCCACAACAGCCATTTCAAGCTGCCGAAGGTCATCCGCGAGGACGCGTACGACGACGTGGTGGTGATCCCCGAAGCCCCGGCCGGCAGCGTGACCTTCTTCTCGGAGGCGCTGACGCACGGCACGGCGGCGTGGCGCGCGGACCATCACCGCTACACGCTGCTCTACAAGTACTGCGCCTCGCAGCTCTCCTGGTCCCGCACGCGGGTCACGGCGCCCGAGCACGCGGAACTCACGGAGCGGCAGCGGTTGCTGCTCGAGGAGCCGGCGGGAGCCAAGTGGTTCTTCCCCTCGCTGTTCCCCGAGGAGGAGGGAGAGGGCGCGGAACGCAAGGCCGCGTCGAGCTGACGCCTGCGCGCGTTCTTCAGAACTCCACGATCCGCCACTGCGGCACGAGCAGTTCCGCCTGGTCGATGTCGCCGAAGCCTTCGCTCGGGTCGACGGGAACGAGGTAGTACGGCGGGCCGAACTCGGGGACGATCTTGACCATCCGGAGGTGCCCGTTCTGGCGGTACTCGTAGACCGTCCGGTCCTCGCCCTCGATGAGCGTGACGTCGGGTCCGCGCTGGGCGGTTTCCTGGGCCGTGACCGGTGCGGCGTACAGCGCCAGCGACAGGACGGCCGCGGTGTGGGCGACGCTGCGCAGGGTGTGGCCTCGTGTGATAGCGTGACCGGGCGGGAGGCAATGTAGCATGCAAGAGGACACTCCGTTACTGCTCGTCGACGGTTCGTCGTACCTGTTCCGCGCCTTCCACGCCCTCCCCGACCTGTCCACCGCCGACGGGTTCCCGACAGGCGCCCTGTTCGGCGTCATCAACATGCTGCGCAAGCTCGGCAAGGACTTCGAGGGCAGCCCGGTGGCGGTGGTGTTCGACGCGTCGGGCAAGTCCTTCCGGAACGACATCTACCCCGAGTACAAGGCCAACCGCCCGCCGATGCCGGCCGACCTGCGGCAGCAGATCGAGCCGATCCACCAGGTCATCAGGGCGATGGGCATGCCGCTCCTGATCGTCCCCGACGTCGAGGCGGACGACGTGATCGGCACCCTCGCGGCGCAGGCAACGGCGAGTCGCCGGCACACGGTCGTCTCGACCTCCGACAAGGACATGGCGCAACTCGTAAGCGACTACGTGACACTCGTCAACACGATGAGCGAGACGACCCTCGACCGGGACGGCGTGGCGAAGAAGTACGGCGTGCCGCCCGAGCGCATCGTCGACTATCTCGCGCTCATGGGCGACAGCGTCGACAACATCCCGGGCGTGCCGAAGGTCGGCCCGAAGACCGCGGCGAAGTGGATAGGCCAGTTCGGCAGTCTCGACGGGGTCATGGCGGGGGCGGACGACGTCAAGGGCAAGGTGGGCGAGAACCTCCGGGCGACGCTGGACCAACTGCCGCTTTCCCGCGAGCTCGCGACGATCCGCTGCGACGTCGACCTGCCCGTGGCGCTGGAGGACCTGGTTCCCAGGGAGGCCGACAAGGACGCCCTGGCCGAACTCTTCACGCGGTTCGAGTTCCGGTCCTGGCTGTCGGAACTCGGGATCGAAGCGGACGAACCGCCGCCGCCCGCGCGGGACTACGTCCGCGTGACCGAGTCGGCCGAACTCGACGCCTGGGTGGGGCGCCTTCGGGAAGCGGGGCGATTCGCGCTTGCCGTGCACACCGACCGGGGCCACTACATGGACGCGCGCATCGCGGGTCTCTCGGTCGCGGTCGAGCCCGGGGCGGCTGCCTATGTGCCCGTGGGACACGACCTCGCGGGCGCCGGGCAGTTGTCGCTCGCGACCGTGCTGGAAGCCCTCGGGCCCCTCCTTCAGGACGCCGCGCTCCCCAAGGTCGGCCACAACCTGAAGATCGCCCGCAACGTGCTCGCGCGGCATGATGTCGCGCTGGCCGGCATCGCGAGCGACACGATGCTCGAGTCGTACGTCCTCGACAGCGTCGGCACCCGCCGGCACAGCCTGGAGGCGCTCGCGACGAAACATCTCAGGTTCGACACGACGCGCTACGAGGACATCGCCGGCAAGGGCGCCAAGCAGCTCGACTTCCCGGCGCTCGCGGTCGAGGCGGCCACGGACTTCGCCGCGGAAGAGGCCGACGTCGCGCTCCGGCTCCACGAGGCCCTGTGGCCACGGCTGGAGTCGACAGGACGACTGCGCGGCGTTTACGAGGACATCGAACTGCCGTTGCTGTCGGTGCTTTCCCGCGTCGAACAGGCGGGCGCGCTGGTCGATGCCGGCCTGCTGGCGGAACAGGGGCGGGAGCTTGGCGTGCGCGTGGAGGCGCTTGCCGACCAGGCGTACGAAGTAGCGGATCAGACCTTCAACCTGGGGTCGCCAAAGCAGCTTCAGGAGATCCTGTACGACAAGATGGGACTCACGCCGCTACGAAAGACGCAGACCGGACAGCGTTCGACAGCGGAAGCGGTGCTGCAGGAGTACGCGGACCGGGGCGAAGAGCTGCCGCGAATCATCCTGGCCCACCGCCAGGTCTCCAAGCTGAAGTCCACCTACACCGACACGCTCCCCCAGCAGATCAACCAGCGCACGGGCCGCATCCACACCACGTACGGACAGGCCGTGGCCGCCACCGGGCGTCTCGCCTCGCAGGACCCGAACCTGCAGAACATCCCGATCCGCACCGAGGAAGGCCGGCGCATCCGGCAGGCGTTCGTCGCCCCGCCCGGCCGCAAGCTGGTCGCCGCGGACTACTCCCAGATCGAGTTGCGCATCATGGCGCACCTGTCCCGGGACGACGGGCTCGTGCAGGCCTTCGAGGGGGGCCTCGACGTGCACCGGGCGACGGCGGCCGAGGTGTTCGGCGTCGGTGTGGACGAGGTCAACGGCGACCAGCGCCGCAGCGCCAAGGCGATCAACTTCGGGCTGATCTACGGCATGTCCGCCTTCGGCCTCGGGCGCCAGCTACGCGTGCCACGCAACGTCGCACAGGGGTACATCGACCTCTACTTCGCGCGCTACCCGGGCGTGCGCGAGTACATGGACAACACGCGGGCCCAGGCGCGTGAGGCGGGGTTCGTCGAGACGGTCTACGGCCGGCGCCTCTACCTGCCCGAGATCAACGCCCGCCAGCCGGCCCGCCGCCAGGCGGCGGAACGCACCGCGATCAACGCGCCGATGCAGGGCACGGCCGCCGACATCATCAAGCGCGCGATGATCGACGTGGACGGATGGCTCGCCGGCGCCGGCCTCGACGCGGCGATGATCATGCAGGTTCACGACGAACTGGTGTTCGAAGTGGCGGAGGACGATGTCGCGGCGCTCGTGGACGGGGTGACGGAGCGCATGACGCGGGCCACGGACCTCTCGGTCGGCATGGTGGTGGATGTCGGCGTTGGGGACAACTGGGACGAGGCGCACTGATGGCGGACGAAACAGGCCCGGCCTGGCCGGGCGCGTGGAATGAAGCTGGCCGACCGACGAAGTGGTCGATGAGCTGTTTCGGAAGTGGGGGGCGCCAGGCGACCAGGGCTAGGTGTCCGCGTCTGGAGTCGCGCTCGCGCCGCTACCCACGGCAACGGCCTCCCCAACGAGAAACGCCGCCACCCGCGCCTCCGCGATTTCCGCGCCGAGCCCCGACGTGGCGGAGAACGGGATGACCTCGCCGATCCCGGTATCCGCAAGCTGACGCGCCACGGCTCGGTGCACGGCGATGCGGGCGCCCTGCTTCAGCTTGTCCGACTTGTTGAGGAGCGCCAACAGCGGCGTCTCCGTCTGGGCGGCCCAGTCGAGCATCTGCACGTCGAACGGCTGCAGGGGGTGGCGGGCGTCCATGATGAGCACGACGGCGGCCAGCATTTCGCGGTGGGTGAGGTAGTCGTCGATGGCCTGGCTCCACCGTGCGCGCTCCGCCTTGCCGGCCTTGGCGTAGCCGTAGCCGGGGAGGTCGACCAGGCGTCCGCCCCCCTCGACCGTGAAGAAGTTGATGAGTCGCGTCCGGCCGGGTGTCTTGCTGACGCGCGCGAGCCGGCGCGAGCCCGTGAGGCGGTTGAGCGTGCTGGACTTGCCCGCGTTCGAGCGGCCCGCGAAGGCGACTTCGGGCTCGTCGTCCGGTGGGCATTCGGCGAGGGTGGACGCGCTGGTCAGGAAGCGTGCGGAAAGGGGCATGGCGGGTATAATCCGCTCGCCGCGACGCCGGTAGTGTAACCGGCGACCCGTCTCCTGGGCCTGCTGGCCGACTGCAGAGGGGGACCGCGGCGCTTTGTTGCAGGGCCTCGAAATGCGTTGTTTGAAGTGGGTGGCCGCCGTCGCCCTGGCGGGTTCGGTCGCCGCGTCCGAAGTCGAGACCATGGCGATCGCCTGCGGGGCGTGCCATGGCCAGGACGGCGTTTCGGGCATCGCCCCCGACTATCCGAGCATCGGGGGGCAGAACGAGCGCTACCTGCTCACGCAGTTGCGGCTGCTCAAGTCCGGCGAGCGGCCGGCGCCGCTGATGGCGGGTACGCTCGACATGCTCTCCGACGACGACCTCGCGAAACTCGCGGCCTACTACGCGGCGATGCCTGGTCAGGTCGGCCGTTCCTCGCCGGACGACCTGGAGACGGGCCAGCAGATCTACCGCGGCGGCATCATGGACAAGGGCGTGGCGGCCTGCACGGCGTGTCACTCCCCTACCGGAGGCGGCAACGCCCCGGCAGGCTTTCCGAGCCTCTCCGGACAGCGTTACGACTACGTCGTCGCGCAACTCGTGGCCTACCGCGAGGGACACCGCACGACGGACGAAGAGTTCGGCGGCATGATGCGCGACGTCGCGTCGCGGCTGACGGACACCGAGATCGCGGCGCTGGCCAACTACGTCCAGGGCCTGTACTGATCCGCGCCGGCGCGACGCAAGTGCGACACGCTCTCGCCTTCCTCTGCCTGATCCTCGGATCGGCCGCGCAAGCCCAGGAGTTCCAGTCCGGCGTCCACTACACCGAGTTGCCCATTCCGGTGGAGACGATTGCGCCGGAAGGCGCGGTGGAGGTGGTGGAGGTGTTCTCCTACGCCTGCATCCACTGCTACAACTTCGAGCCGCTCGTGCGGGCCTGGGAGGAACGGCAGCCGGAGGACGTCGCGTTCCGGCGTGTCCCGGCGGTCTTCAACCCGGTCTGGGAGTTGCTGGGTCAGGCGTACTACACGGCGCGGGCGCTTGACGTCCTCGACACGGTGCACATGCCCATCTTCGAGGCCATCCACGTGCACCGCATGGACATTCGCGACACGGAACTGCTCGGCCGCATCTTCGGCCGCTACGCGGAGACGCCGGACGAAGAGTTCTTCCGCGTCTTCCGCTCGTTCGGCGTCGTCAGCAGCACGCGGCAGGCCCGGGCACAGAGCCAGGCGTACCGGATCAGCGGCGTTCCGACCCTCGTGGTTGCGGGCAAGTACCGCATCGAGGTCGACAAGGCGGGGAGCCTGGAGCGGATGCTCGAGGTGGT